>CAMLGP010000343.1 GCA_946479535.1 uncultured Bacteroidota bacterium | reverse complement strand
TTCGCATCAAGGTAATTGGGATCATCCTTCATGGAACGGATGGTATTGAATAGTGGCTTGGCCTTTGCAAACTGCTGAAGCGTGAAATAGGAATAGCCCTGGTGAAATTTCAGTGTGGCGATTTCCTTATTGCTGAGATTTTCAATATTGGCCTGTTCGTAATGGTCAACTGCCTTGGTGAAATTCTGATGGGCAAAGTAATATTCTGCCAGATGATAGTTCATCATCTGCACACGCGCTTCATTTTTTTCAAGATCTATATAATCAATTGCCTGTTCTTCGGCCCTGCTTTCACCCTGCTTCAATGCGCAAACCGTGGTATAGTAACCAATTTCCTGCACAGTTACCGAACGATTCACTATATCCGTTTCCCTGACATCCTGTTTTAATTCCTTTAATAAAGGATAGGCCAGGCTGTATTGCTCCTTTTGGAAATATTCTTTGGCTTCTTTGAATTTGGTAGCCGGATCTAAATAGTAAGCTGTTTGCTGGGAATATACAACAGCACTGACAGCAGAGGCTGTTAGCAGGAATAATAATTTCTTCATGAAGGATGTCCTTTAAACCGTTGTGGATTAAACGTGCGAATATTCAAATTATTTCAGGTTCGGCCAAACATCGTTCCAAACAGGTGTGGATAAGTGCACTGTGGAAATTTGTTTAACATTTCATTGGTAAGTTGAATATGATTTTAACTAATTAATAGATACTATTAGCTATTTATGTTTTCTGTAAATTCGCCAACCAAACACCAAAACCAGCTACATGAAAAGGCTTTTTAGTACCAAAGTATCAGATAATGCAATATCCTTTGCACTTTTGATCCTGCGAATTACAGCAGGTGGGCTTATTATTCCTCATGGTTATTCCAAACTGATGGCATTTGCCAGCAGATCATCCAGCTTCGCTGATCCTTTCCATATTGGTTCTTCAACTTCCATGGCACTGATGATCTTCGCTGAGTTCTTTTGTGGTGCACTGGTAGTATTGGGATTGCTGACAAGGCTTGCCTGCATCCCACTGATCATTGGAATGGGTACTGTAGTTTTTATGGTAAACCATGGGAACCTGACCGGTAAAGGTGAAACCCCTGTTTTGTTCCTGGGATGCTTTATTGTATTATTGATCACAGGCCCCGGAAAAGCAAGCATTGATCGTTTGATCGGCAAATAATATTATGTTCAGTTCAGATCATCAGATTCGGGTACGGTATATTGAAACAGACCAGATGGGTGTGGTATACCACGGCCATTATTTCCAGTATTTTGAATCAGCGAGGGCTGAATCCATCCGTCAATTGGGACTGACCTATGCGGATATGGAGAAAATGGGAGTGATAATGCCGGTGATTGAGGTTCAATGCCGGTATCTCCGCCCGGCCCGGTATGATGATCTGCTGACCATTCGGGTAATTTTAAAGGAACTGCCGGCACATCATAAGATTGAATTTTACCAGGAAGTGTACAGTGAGGCCCAGGAATTATTGGGGACAGGCCGGGTAGTATTGTATTTTATGGAAGCAGGAACCATGAAGAGAACGAATATGCCCGAAGCTTTACGCGAAAAATTACAGCCGTATTTTACCGATAAATCCTGATACCCATCAGATAGCCAAAAAACTAACCAGACGATTGTATTTTAGTTAATTTTGAGGGAATGGAACAAATTCCTGCCTCGTCTTATGAAACCGGGCCTGTCGCTCAAAGCGATATAGCCTATCCACCCAAGTACCAGAAACAGGACCAGCCTGGTAATATTTGGATGAAGTCCATCATGAGCCTGGGCCTTTACCTTCTTTTAGGCTATTATATCTTTCACAATTTTGATGTACTCCTGATCATTACGGGAATTGTAGTGCTGCACGAAATGGGGCATTTTCTTGCAATGAAGTTTTTCCGTTATAAAGACCTTGGTATATTTTTTATCCCCCTGTTGGGAGCTTATGTATCAGGTACAAAAAGAGAAGTATCCGAAAAACAATCTGCCATCATATTGTTGGCAGGCCCTTTACCAGGGATAATCATTGGCATCTTATTATATATGATTGATAAAGGTGGGCAAGGATATTACTTTCTCAATATTTCCTTAAACAGGATTGGATTGCTCTTTATGGTTTTGAACCTGATCAACCTGATACCTCTTTATCCTCTTGATGGTGGTCAGTTATTGAATAGGGTGTTTCTTGATGAGGAAGGCTGGATGGGAAAGATATTTGTTATATTATCCGCTTTATTCATGATCTGGATCGCCTGGAACTTTGATTCCATAGTTCGTTATCTCTTATTGATTTTCCCTATCATGATACTGTTACGTTTGCGAACTGATAAAAAATTTGACCAGGTGGAGAAAAAGATTGAAACTGAAGGGATAGACCTTGATACATCTTACGAACAATTGTCGGATGCTGATTATTGGAAGACTCGTAACATTCTAATAAATGAGCATCCGTCCTTCCGTGATATCAACCCTACCCCACCTTTTGCCTATCATCCAAAGGAGGAAAAGGTAATGACAACGATTCAAAGCCTGTTGCACCGTCACCTGATACAGGACCTTACGTTGGTTGGAAAGCTATTTATCCTGGTCATCTGGATCGCTGCATTTGCATCTCCCTGGCTATTTGATATGGATATACTGCCATTCCTTAGCCGGTTCGGATTTTAATCAGCACTTCACTTATTTCAGAATATTCAACACCCTGTACATTTTATTTATAAGGTCTGAAGTGGAGCCATTGTAATTATTCACCAGGAAAGAGAATATATATTCCTTTCCATTCTTTGCGGTATGATATCCACAGAATCCTTTTACATCTTTAATGGTGCCGCTTTTCATCTTCATGCCATTGTATTCCGGGAATGCATCAAAATAATAGTTGAACCAGGGTTGCTGTTTCGCATACTTTAATATCATAACCTGTGCGTGGGTAGTAACACGGTCCTGGGGAGAAAGCCCTGAGCCATCACACATATTCAATTCCCTGTCGTCAATACCTTTCTGTTTCCAGAAATCCTTCAAATACATCAGGCCATCACTTGTGCTACCGAAACCTTTTCTTTCGAAAGCGATGGTTTTAAGAAAAGCTTCACCGTAAAGATTGATGCTTTTGGTGAGGAACCATTTGGTCATTTGTACCAGTGAAGGAGAAACGATGGAATTGAAGGGTGAGGCAGCATATTTCAACGTTTTTCCTTTTGCCTGATAATCTAGCGAAGTCCTGAATCTGCCATTTAATAGTATGCCGGCTGAAGCTAATGAATCTCCCAGGCCTGCTGAAAACTGGAGGGCGGGATAAGGAATAGAACCCGAGATGGTAAAGTTATTTGCCCCGGGCGGTATAGTTCCCCGCACAAAACCACCAACAGAATAAGGAGGCAAATAAACATAGGCATTATCGCCACTCCCTTTTGGACCAGCCTTTAATTCGTTTGTGAATGCCATTATCTCCAGTTCAGGTTCTGTTTTAATTATTTCAACAGGATCACCTTCATTGGGTCCTGCTTTCAGGAACATATCATACTGGTTTTCGTTCCAGTTGAAGGCAAAAGCACCGGCACCGTAATAATTACCGATATCCTGCCAGATCCAGCCATCCGGAACGCTGGCTGTTTCATAAGCAGATTCATCAACGATGATATCGTTGGCGATCACTTTAATATTCTTTGCTTTTAACATTCTGATGATTGCCCCAAGTATCACTTCTTTCTTTGTTTCATCATAGCGGGGGGAGCCTAATGTAGGATCACCGGTTCCTTTTATAATAAAATTGCCGAGCAATGTATCATGCCTGATTGGACCATCCAGGTAAAACCATGTCTTATAACCATAGCCATCACCCAATAATTCAAATGCAGTTGCGGCAGTAATGATCTTTTGTGTGGAAGCAGGTGCCATCCCAACCATTGAATTCTTATTGAATACTACCTGTCCACTTTTTGAATCAATAACGTACAATGAACTGATGGCTGTTTTCAATTGCACATCCGTTTCAAAAATATTAAACGCTTGTTGTAGACGCTGCGAAACTGCTTGTGCAGAACAACTTATAACGATCAATCATTAAACTCAGATAATAAACGTTTTTCTGAGCATTGAGATTTGGTTTTCGATGAATGACGTCATTAATTTTATGGAATGGAAAACAAAAATAACGAACATCGGCTTTTGACTTTATAACTTTGGCTTTATAAATGATTTCTGTCATTCTTCATTTTCGTGTTTTTTCGCGTATTTCGCGGGCGCAACTTCTTATTCCTTAAACTTCCAATTTCGAATATCGACAAAATGCCCGGCGATCGCTGCGGCGGCGGCCATTGGTGGGCTGACGAGATGCGTGCGTCCGCCGCGGCCCTGACGGCCTTCGAAATTTCGGTTGCTTGTTGAGGCGCAGCGTTCACCTTCGGCCAGCGTGTCCTCGTTCATCGCAAGACACATTGAACATCCGGCATCGCGCCATTCAAAACCCGCATCGACGAAAATTTTTGCAAGGCCCTCTTCT
>CAMLGP010000342.1 GCA_946479535.1 uncultured Bacteroidota bacterium | reverse complement strand
GTATTTTTTCGATACCTGCTTTATTTCAATAACTGGGTTCATAGCTTAAAGTACATCGGCAAATTAAGTCTCGGTTTTTTTAAAATAATAAAGGCCGATGAGCAGGAAGAAAAAACTGGCGGCCATACTTATCAGTACTCCCGGCCAGTAAATTGATGCATTATAAAACGGTGCCCTGAATAATTCCAGTGCGCCATTCATTGGATGGATATATAATATTCTTTTCAGCCATGCTGGTTCCAGGGTTTGCATACTATACACAACCTGTGAGCCAAAGAATAATACCTGCAATAAAAAGGGTAGCAGGTACCTGAAATCTTTGTACTTGATGGTAAGGGCTGATAATAGGGTGCCAATACCAAATGCTGCCAGCACAATTATAATAATTGCCAGTAAGGGATAAGCCAGTTGCATAGGATCCACATGCTGGTTCACCGCAAAAATAAGGATGATCAATACTGCCAGCGCAAAGATGAAATCAATGAAAGCACTCAGTATGGAGGAGAGTGGGATGAGCAGTCTCGGGAAATATATTTTACGAATGATCGGTGCATTGCTTAAAAGACTTTCGCTGCTCTGGTTGATGCCATTATAGAACAGTCCCCACAATACAAGGCCGGAAAATGCAAAAAGGGAATAGTTCATTCCAACGTTCACTCCCAGGCTGCGAAAGAAGATAAAATAGAACAGCCCCATTAAGAGGAGGGGTTGCAAGATGGCCCAAAGCATGCCCAGGTAGGCCTGTTTATACTTAACCTTCAGGTCACGCCATACAAAAAAATAAAGCAGCTCCCTGTATTGCCAGATAGCGGATAGATCAAATGAAACCGAGCCGGGAGGTTTTATCTTTATTTCTTCCTTCGGGTGCATGGTGGCTAAAGATAATCAAAATGGCTCTTTTGATTTTTGAATTATATTTATCCCATTCTTAACCTTTTAATTCCATCAATTGGCTGCAGACCGGTTTTCGAGATATGTCATTAAACAATATTCCCAACTGGAATATCTGCACGGCGGGGTAGGGTATGTAGATGCCGAAAGGATATTGATCAGAGAAGGGTTTGAGAAAATCGAATTCCCCCGCCATGATAGTTTTACACCAGTTGCCAAACTGGACCGTTTGCGCTACCTGCTGCGACAGTCATTTTCCATAAAGAAGGATTCCATATTAATTTTTCTTTTCCCGGTCTATTCCAAAGCAGTCCGGATATTAATAGAGCGATTGTTGAAAAAGGGAGTGAGATGTATATGTTATCTGGCAGACATTAATGGTATAAAAGATGGAGATGAAAAAGGATTGCAGGAAGAGATTGACTTCCTGAAACAGTTTCAATATTTCATAGTCCACAATGCTGCCATGAAAGCCTGGTTGAATTCAATTATACCCGGTAATGTATCAGAGGAGATCAGTTTTTTTGATTTCCTGGCAGAAGCTGTGCAAACGAATCGGGTACTAACTAATGAGATTGTGTTTGCAGGTAATCTGGCCAAGAGCCCATTTTTGGAGAAACTTCATCTATTAAAAGATACTCCACTTCTATTTAATGTGTATGGTCCGGGTGGTACGGCTGTAATGGAAGACCAAAAAAATGTAAACTGGCAGGGCTCCTTCCCTCCCTATCAATTGCCATCAAAACTGAAGGGCTCATTTGGATTATTATGGGATGATGCCTGTATTGATAAACCCTGCGGACATTATGGCGCCTATATGCCGTATATCAGCCATCACAAACTATCACTTTATATATTGAGCAGGCTTCCCATTATTGTTCCTGCCATTGCAGGATCTGCTCCGTTAATAGAAAAATATGGTATTGGTTTTGCCATTAATAGCCTGTATGAGATCCCTCAAAAGATCAGTTCACTCACGGAGGCTGAATACTTTCAAATGCAGGAGAACATGAATACGCTCGCAAAAGAAATTAGCACAGGAGAACGTCTAAAAGCTGCACTGGCGCGCCTGATTCCACAAATCAACTGATCTGCGCATTTACAATCTATTTTAAAGATTTACGCTCAATGGTCGCTTTAAATGGTCTAAAGCACCTCTAAGTCTTTACTCCTTATTCAAGGGTCATTCGATATTCTTTCGGTGTTCATTCGGTGATCCTACGGTTTAAACCCTTAGAATACCCTAAGAAGACCCTAGGAAAACCCTAGGATGACCCTAGGATGCCATAGAACTTACCGCCAAATCTCTGATGGATGATTGATGAAGAATTGAACCTGGAATAGGGGAATGGGAATTAGAAGTGATGAGTTACGGTACTCATTTGAAGTATGCTTACCTGAATAACTTTTATCCGTTTAGCCGTTTTTTGGATATCGTTTCCGTTTAAAACATGCGAAAATCAGGCCTCTATACGAAATCTTTTGTGCACTTTTCATCCGGAAACGTTTATTTCTGTCAATCGAATGTATATTTTACTATACATAAATGTTTATTCCTTTATCCCCTTTTAAATCACACACATATGAAAGATAGGGGAGAGGCACTTTCAATCCAGGTGCAGAAAGACGAAAGAACAAAAGAGCAAATAGCCAAGAAAGCGGGTTATAGTCGCTCAGCTTATTACAAGCACATTAAGGATCCAAACCTGGAGTATCATATCCTGACCAAATACGGGATAGTCCTGTGCTTTGATTTTTCCATCCAGTTTCCTGACATGCCAAAATACGCCATTGCACAGGATCCGGAAGAAATGATCTATGGCAAACCTACTAATATGGAGGATGCCTATACGGTTATTGATCTGTGGCGGGAAAAGTACATTCGGGTAAGCGATAAGTATAATGGAGTAGTAGAGAAGTATAATGTAGTTGTAGAGAAGTTGAATGAGCTACTTGATCCAAATAGACAACAATAAAACAGGGAACCGCTTTTCAGCTGCTCCCTGTATCCCTGGCCCGATCCTGCCAGGTTTTATCCCGATATCCCGATAGCTATCGGGAATGGGACTAATTATTTATTGCATGATCAGATCTTCACTGCCTTCATATAGTCTGCATCAGCCTTTGCAGCCTCCAATGGAGTTTCATTGGGATAAGCTTCCTGCTCAACTATATAATATTGCATTCCATTGTCCTTCGCGGTTTTTAAGATTTTAGTGAAATCAATGGAACCGGTTCCCAGGTTCACTGAATTGAGTCCATCATCAGCTCCGGGGGTTTTTGAACGGTCTTTCACGTGACAGGCACGGAAACGATTGGGATATTTTTTCAGCCAGGCCTCAGGATCCTGTCCGGCAGCAACAACCCAATAAATATCCATTTCAAAATCCACCAGGCCAGCGTCTGTATTAGCTATCATCACATCCTGTGGAAACTCTCCATTGATTGCTTTAAAGGAGAAAGCATGGTTGTGGAATCCAAAGCGGAGATTATTCTTTTTACAGATATCACCCATCTTATTAAATGAATCTGCCAGTTTCTTATAATCGTCAATTGTCTTGCCTGCACCCTCAAAAGGGTAGATCAGGTATTTCATGCCGATAGCAGCAGCCATTTCTGCTTTTTTCTCAAAATCCTTATCGGTTTTGCAATGGCTTGAGATCATGTTCAAACCAAGTGAATCGCAATAAGATTTGTACTCTGTATTGCTCATTCCCCACCATACTCCTTTATCACCTTCATAACCTTCTATCTGGGTATAGCCCATATCAGCCACTTTTTTCAAAATTCCCTTTACGTCTTTGGGATAGTCATCTCTTAATGTATATAACTGCAATCCAAAGGCGCCAAGCGCAGCTGTAGCCGCGGCTTTGGCATCGGAAGTACTAGTGCTATCGCCTTCAGGTACCTTATCTGTGTCTGAAGTATTATTACAGGCGGCTAATGCAAAGCCACCTCCCAATAAACCGGCACCAAGCCTGAGAAAATCTCTTCTTCTGTAGTTGGTCATTGCTAGGTTTTTTAATTTTTATTGGAACGATGGCTACTTCGCTTTGCGGCTCGAGGTCATCGCCAGGGTTTAATTTTTATAAGAACGATGGTTTCTTTGCTTTACTGCTCCAGGTCATCGCCACGTTTTAGTTAGTACGATAGCTTCTGCGCTGCCGGGCAGCTTGAGGTCACCGTTAGTATATTTTTTATTTCAATTTTTAGGTTAATCCTGCAAAAGATTTATCGCCTTTCTTATAGTCTATAACTGCTTCCCATTTTCCCGGAACAGGTACAAAACGCAGCGCCTCTGTTCTTCCTTTTTGGGAAGTGAAATAACCAAAGATTGCCAGTTGCTTGATCTGCTGGAAATAATGATTAGGCAAAGGTTGGGTTTTTATATCATCAGTTGGCTTTTCCTGACCCTGCTTGTTCTTTTCCTTCTCAATCCGTTTTTGATCGGCCTGCTTTTTCTTATACTCGCCAACTTCTTTGTCTATAGAGATCAATAATTCCTTACGCTGTTCCGGAGTTGCTTTCATGATTGCATGTCCATGCATTTTTTCACAGGCTTCATCCAGTTGCTGAATTCCCTTGTGAAAGATCTCCTGATCTTCTTTGGTATAACAGTCATTTACCATTAC
>CAMLGP010000341.1 GCA_946479535.1 uncultured Bacteroidota bacterium | reverse complement strand
TTATTATGATCTGAATGTAGGTGGAAATGATCGCAACAAAGAAGTAGTATTGTATGCAGACCATACGCAGGACAATGAGTTTTATAATGGCACCTGTCTCAATTGCTTTGCCGGTGAAGCAGGTAGCGGAGGTAATGCTTCAGTGTGGATGGTAACCTGGAACTATACAGTGTTGACCAGTGCAGCAAATCCTGATGGTACCGGTGCTTCTGTCAGCTCAGTTCAGCGTGAAGCAGCCCAAGGCCTTGGCCGTCCCTATATTCGCATGGCCCCAACAATCGGAGCGGTTTCAAATACATTCGCTGATAAAACGAATGACTCCCGTTATGACGGTACGTTTGCTACTGTTTACAGGGCAAACTGGCCTAAAGGCGGTACCACTAATTCAGTCCTTTACAATGCAAATGATATGGCAGTTCATCCCGGTGATCCTATATTGAGCTTCCTGGATGACGAAACACAAGCTCCTAACATTACTTATCCAACCGGTGCCAAATTTCCTGGAAAAAGTGCAAACAATGTTGGAGCGGGTCAAATGCCTGGCAGAGCGGATTTCGTAATTACTCCGCGCGCTATCAGCAGGATCGTATTCCCCGGTCTTTGGAAGCAGGGAACCTATCGCACAGATAATGGAGCCGGATTGGGTCAGCCAAATGCAAACCTTACCCGCCCATTCAAAATCGCAAAGTTCTCTGAATTCTATCTGATTGCTGCTGAAGCTGCAGTAAAAGGAGCCACGGTACAGGGTGGCAGAGATGCCAGAACCCTGATCAATGTGCTCCGTGCACGCGCAGGCAAATGGAAATTCTCTAACAAGCTAAACGCTGCAATGGTGGTAGATCATAGCGCTGATATGGTAGCTGCTACTCCTGCTACCATTGACATTAATTATATCCTGGCTGAACGTTCCCGTGAATATTTTGGAGAAGGTATACGCTGGCTGGATCTGGTTCGTACGCAAAAATGGGCGGAGTTAGCCGGGTCATTCCAAATTTGCGGTCCAACTTATGGAGACCATACAGTCCAAACAATAACACGGACCATAGAAAATAAATATTATCTCAGGCCAATTCCACAGGGTGCGCAAATAGATGCAATGGAAGGAACACCTGAAGAAAAGGCTGCCTTTCAAAATCCTGGCTATTAATTAAAAGGAATAGATAGCTGGTCTTAATTCTTAACCGGGGATAAGTCATTATCCCCGGTTTTTATTTATCTAATTTTCACCATTTTGTATCATTTTCAGCAATTAACCCTTCAATGTCAATATTTTACTTCCAAAAAATGTAATCGGTTACAGAAAATAGTATATCTTGACCCCCCGGAAAAAACTAACGGCTCCTGCCATGTTACTACTCGGAATAGATATAGGTACTTCTTCCATTAAGGTCTCTGTTGTTGATGCTGCTTCTCAAAAAGCCATTGCATCTGCTCATTATCCTGAAACTGAAACAGGCATTATTGCGCTGAAACCCGGTTGGGCTGAGCAAAGTCCAGATATGTGGTGGGAGCATGTACAGCTTGCCATTCTCAAACTGCATGCACAGCGCAAATATGATCCTGCAGATATAGGCGCTATCGGAATTGCGTACCAGATGCACGGACTGGTATGTGTTGACAAAAAGCAGAATGTGCTTCGCAATAGCATCATCTGGTGCGATAGCAGAGCGGTTGACCTGGGTAATAAAGCATTTGATGAGATCGGAAAAGATAAATGCCTTTTGCACCTCCTGAATTCACCCGGCAACTTTACTGCCTCCAAACTGGCATGGGTTAAACAGAATGAGCCTGCCATTTATGATCAGATTGATAAGATCATGCTTCCCGGTGATTTCATTGCCATGAAGCTCACAGGTGCTGCCACTACCAGCGTTTCTGCCTTATCTGAAGGCGTATTCTGGGATTTCCCCGAGAATAAATTATCAAACGACGTATTCAGCTATTATGGTTTGAATACCCAGCATATTCCCCCAATAAAAGAAGTATTTTCTGACCATGGCCGGCTTTCCAAAACTGTTGGAGCCGCACTTTCATTAAAAGAAGGCATTCCTGTAACTTATAAGGCAGGTGACCAGCCCAATAATGCATTATCTCTGAATGTACTTGAACCCGGTGATGTGGCTGCTACAGCAGGTACATCCGGGGTGATCTATGGTATAAGTGATCAGTTGACGTATGATGACAGGTCCAGGATCAATACCTTTGCCCACGTTAATCACACTGCACAACAAAAGCGCCTGGGAGTATTATTATGTATCAATGGAACAGGCATACTCAATCGCTGGATAAAAAATACAGCAGGCGATAATCTTTCGTACCAGCAAATCAATGAAACCGCCAAACAGATAAATCCGGGAAGTGACGGTGTTACCATCCTTCCCTTTGGTAATGGTGCTGAGAGAATTCTTGAAAATAAAATTGTAGGCGCACATATTTGCGATCTCGATCTGAATATCCATACCCAGGCACATCTGTATCGTGCCGCACAGGAAGGAATTGCCTTTGCATTCCGCTATGGGCTGGATATTATGAAGGAGAATGGAATGACACCGCAGGTGATCCGTGCAGGAAAGGCTAATATGTTTTTAAGCGAGCTCTTTACTGAATGTTTCGTGAATACACTGGGAATACCTGTAGAGATGTACAATTGTGATGGCAGTGTTGGAGCAGCTATTGGTGCTGGTCTCGGTGCAGCTGTATATAAAAATAGCAAAGAAGCATTCCGGCATTTCAAACCAGTGCAGCTGGTAGAGCCCAACGGAAAAACAAGTTATGAGGAGTACTATAAGAAATGGTTATCACAGCTTGAAAAGCAGCTAGGGAATACTCTATAAAACTAAGGACTAATAGCTAACAGCTTATAGCTATCTAACATAAACCAACTCGATTTAATAATATAAATAACGATCCGATTATGTCAGTTACTACTGGTAATAAAGAATTCTTTAAAGGGATAGGGAAAATTAAGTTTGAAGGCCCTCAGTCAGATAATCCTCTGGCTTATCGCTGGTATGATGAAAATAAAGTGGTTGCCGGGAAAACATTAAAAGATCATTTGCGTCTTGCCTGCGCCTATTGGCATAGCTTCTGCGGCACTGGCGCTGATCCCTTTGGTGGTGCCACGCATATTTTTCCATGGGATGAAAAATCGGATGCAATAGAAAGAGCAAAAGACAAAGCCGATGCTGCATTTGAGTTCATCACTAAAATGGGCATGCCTTACTACTGTTTTCATGATGTAGATGTAGTTGATTACACCAATGATGTAAAGGACAATGATAAAAGGTTACAGGCTATTACTGATTACCTCGCTGAAAAGCAAAAGGCCAGCGGCGTAAAACTGTTATGGGGTACAGCCAACCTGTTTTCACATCGCCGCTATATGAATGGGGCGTCTACCAATCCTGATTTTCATGTGCTGGCGCATGCCGGTGCGCAGGTAAAAGCAGCACTGGATGCAACAATAGCATTGGGAGGTGAGAACTATGTATTCTGGGGTGGAAGAGAAGGCTATATGAGCCTGATCAATACTAATATGAAGAGAGAGAAAGATCACCTGGCCCGTTTCTTACAGACTGCAAGGGATTATGCCCGTAAAAATGGATTTAAAGGCACATTCTTCATTGAGCCTAAACCCTGCGAGCCATCCAAGCATCAGTATGATTATGATTGCGAAACAGTGATCGGCTTCCTCCGTGCGAATGATCTGTTGAATGATTTCAAACTGAACATAGAAGTTAACCATGCAACCCTTGCTGGGCATACATTCACCCATGAACTCCAGGTAGCGGCTGATGCAGGTTTATTGGGAAGCATGGATGCAAACAGGGGAGACTACCAGAATGGATGGGATACTGACCAGTTCCCCAATGATATCAATGAACTCACTGAGGCCATGCTGATCATTTTGGAGGCAGGTGGTTTCAAAGGTGGTGGTATAAACTTCGATGCCAAGATCCGCAGGAACTCAACTGATCCTGAGGATCTGTTCTATGCGCATATTGGCGGTATTGATACGTTTGCCCGTGCATTGATCACGGCAGACAATATCCTTCAGAAATCAGATTGGAAGAAGCTACGTGCTGAAAGGTATGCTTCTTATGACAACGGGAAAGGGAAGGATTTTGAAAATGGTAAACTTACGCTGGATGATTTACGGTCTTATGCTGTTGAGAAAGGTGAGCCGGCTGTAAAGAGTGGAAAACAGGAATACATGGAAAATATAATCAACCGATTCATATAAGGGCTTATCTTTAAATCTAAACGAAACTTGTTGTTATGAGTTATATCACCACGCTTGATTGGATCATCATACTTTTTTATTTCGCCATAATCGCCGGTATCGTCTGGTGGGCAATAAGGAAGAAGAAAGAAAATTCAGCGGAAGAATATTTTCTCGGAGGACGCCACCTGGGATGGTTCATTATTGGAGCCTCCATATTTGCCTCTAATATTGGTTCGGAGCACCTGGTAGGGTTGGCCGGATCAGGAGCAACAGATGGCGTTGCACTTGCACACTATGAGTTGCAT
>CAMLGP010000340.1 GCA_946479535.1 uncultured Bacteroidota bacterium | reverse complement strand
CTACCGGGAATACTGTAACAGTCACTTACAAAGCAGGATCCATTTATATTAACAGTACAAACTACCTGTATTCCGGGGACACTGTTTATGTAAATATGCGTAGCAGCTCTTTGGCTACTTCCGGTATTCCAGCCCAGGGTGCACTGGATGTTTGCTGGTACCCCTCTGCGGCGGCGTTTAATGCCGGTGTTGTTGGTTCTACTGGATCATTCCAGGTACGTCCTGTTTCCGATCAGGAAATATTAACCTATCATGAAATGTGTTTTATTAAGGCAGAAGTGTATATGAGAAAGGCTGATAATGCCAACGCACTCATTGCCTATCAGGCAGGCATTCAGGCACACCTGGATATGATGCAGGCAAAGCTCACTTCATGGCAGGCGGCAGGATATACAGCCACCAATCCAGATATGGCGCCCATGAATCAGGCTGATATCAACGCATACATGTTAAGTGCTGCGGTATGCCAGACTGCGGGTACTTTAACAATGTCGGATATCATGCTGCAAAAATATATTGCAATGGGTTGCAGTATTGAGAATTGGAATGATATGCGCCGCTTTAATTTTAGCGCTGGTAATGTAGGAGGTTTTGGTGTTGTTTATCCGGGTTATGACCGAAGTCCATTATTTGCAGGCTCAGCACTGTATATTGGTGCAGCCAAAACAGATCCCAGGTATTGGCCCCGCCGGTGGAATTTACCGATAACACTTGAACAAAACTATAATATCACGAATGTTCTGGCAATGAATAAACACGCTACTGAACTGAGCAACTGGAGCATCCCGGTCTGGTGGGATTGCGCAACGGATGATGAATACTATGCATACCTGAAATAAATTGACTATAAAATTAGAGCCGCTACTATTTGTGGCGGCTTTTTTTATGCCATCCGGGTATTATTGAAAACCCGCAATCGTTTACGCAACTTATTGGCACAAGTTGCATTAAGTAAGATATATTCGCCTGTTAACTGCAAGCAATGAGAACCGGGGTTAAGTTCTGGCTGAATCGTATTGTTCCACTGTTTATACTGATAAACTGCGCCTGGTTCCTTTTGCCATCTATCTGCCATTCCCAAAACACTATTGGAATTCCTACCATCGTTAATTATGACCGCCAGGCTTACAATGCCGGAAGGCAAAACTGGAATATTATACAGGATCCTGATGGTATCATGTATTTCGCCAATAATAAAGGTCTTTTAAGTTTTGACGGTACCTTCTGGCGAACTTACCCATTGCCGAATGAAACTATTGTACGCTCCCTGGCACTTGGAAAACAAAACCGTATCTATATAGGCGGACAGGAAGAATTTGGATACTTCTCACCTTCTGAAAAAGGGGAGCTGATTTATACATCCCTAAAAAAGCTACTCGCAAAAAAAGATTACGATTTTGCAGATGTCTGGAATGTTTTTGTGCTGAATGACCATGTATTTTTCCGTTCCAACAGGCGCCTTTTTGAATATGATCAGCACAAAATTATAGTTCATAATTCCAGCAACTGGATATTTCTTGGAAGCACGGGCACCGAATTGATCGCCTATCAGTTTGAAAAAGGACTGGTTAGTTATAAGAATGGGAACTGGATTCCACGTGTATCCTATGGAAAGCTGCCTGAAGGGGCATTGCCCCGTGCTGCCCTGGCTATAGGTAAAGACAGTATACTTCTGCCCACCGTAACAACTGGAATATTCCTGATACACAAGGATACACTTGCTCCGTTTGTTACTGCGGATACACGATTGGCAACAACAAAGAATATTGCGGGTGCATGTATGATATCTGATGACAGGATTGCCATAGGCACCAATATAGGCGGCTGCATCATAATTGATAAAAAAGGTCAATTCATTCAGCAATTCACACGGGAGGAAGGTGTACAAACCAATAATGTACTCGGCGTATTCCTGGACAGGGATAAGAACTTATGGCTGGGACTTGACAATGGAATTGATCTTGTTGTCAATAATAACTCTATTAAAAATATATTTCCTGATAACAAAGATCGTAATGCAGGTTATACTTCAATTGTTCATAAAGGCTATTTATATCTTGGAACATCCACTGGTGTATACCGAGTAAAGCTGACAAATGAAGGTGATAAGGATTTCAGCTATACAAGAGAATCTTTTGAGTTTGTTGAAAATTCAAAAGGCCAGGTATGGTCATTAAGCGAGGTGAACGGAGAGTTATTAATGGGCCATAACAGAGGAGGCTTTATCATACAGGATAATGTTGCAGTTCCTATTGATGAAAAGATTGGATTCTGGAAGTTTCAGCCCCTGTACCCAAATCAACCTTCATCCGTAATTGTGGGGGGCACCTACAATGGTATCAATTTTCTTCATTACGAGAATGGTCAGATTATCAATTCAAAGATCAGCTCCCGTTTTGAATCAGCAAGGTTTATTGTGATCACTAAAGATGCTATCTGGAATGCGCATCCATACAAAGGACTATACAAAATAACTTTTGATCAGGACAATCAGCCGGTTGCCACAGCCTATGTGGACAGGCATGGGTTTCTTTCTTACAACCATAACAAACTATTTAAGATCAAAGGGAAGATGATCCTTACATCTGATAAAGGGATATTTGAATATGACGAAAACCTGCAGGATTTTAAAAGGTCATCTTTCCTGGAAAGCATTACAGGTAACATGCCAGTTAGTTATCTAAAAGAAGACTATAAAGGCAATATCTGGTTTTGCCAGGGGAAACGATTGGCTGTTGTTGATCTGACAGAAGGAACTCCACGTACTATTTTCATTGCTGAGATTGATGATAAGATAATTTCAAACGGGTTTGAGGATATCAATATAGTGGATAGTTCCAACGTGTTTGTTGCCGGTGAGAAAGGATTCTTTCATATAAACTATGCTCAATACAAAGGCAATAAGCCCCATTTACAGGTATTGATCAGGGGAGTTGCAACAGATGATACCAGTCTGTTGTTTGGTGGTTATGGGCATCAACCGGACCCACCTTCTATTAATTTCAATAATAACTCACTGCATTTTGAGTTCACTTCTATCCTTTACGGTCAGAAAGAAAACACGGAATACAGCTTTTACCTGAAAGGATTTGATAAGGGGTGGAGCGAATGGACAAAACGGTCAGAAAAGGATTATACCAATCTGCCAGCCGGGTCTTATGATTTCCAGGTAAAATGCCGGAATAATAGTGATACAGAATCACCTGTTACTTCTTATTCTTTTGCCATTCTCCCTCCCTGGTATGCTACGTGGTGGGCCTATATTATATATATGTCCGCCATTATAGGGATGCTTTACTACTTTTATAAACGGCAGCAGAAAAAATACACTCGCCTTCAATTGGTAAAACTGGCAGAACAGCAAAACAAATACGCTGAAGAACAAAGACAGTTGCAATATACCCATCAGCTGGAGGTAGAAAAAAATGAGAAGGAGATCATAGCCCTTCGAAATGAAAAATTACAGGCGGAAGTGGACCATAAAAATTCCGAGCTTGCCAGCTATGCCATGAACCTGGGTAAAAAAATGGAATCCCTGTCCAAATTGAAAGAAGACCTAATCAATTATAAAGCAATTACCGACCCTGATAAAAAGCACAGAGAATTTCAGAAGATCATCAAGGTTTTGGATAGCGAATTAAATGATGATCATGCCTGGGAGCAGTTTGCAAGGCATTTTGATGATGTCCACGCCAATTATTTGCGCAAACTGAAGGAACATCATCCTCAATTGACGGGTACCGATCTTAAACTGGCCGCCTTTCTTAAATTAAACCTTACCACCAAAGAAATTGCACAATTGCTTAATATATCCATCCGCGGTGTTGAAACCAGTCGCTACCGGTTAAGAAAAAAACTGGGCCTGGCCAATGAAATTAATCTTCCTGATTATCTCACACAGTTGGCTAACTGACTGGTTATGAAATAGCCCCCTGTGCCGATTAATTTCAAAAGAATCCCTTTTTTTTCTTTGTAGTAGGAGTGAGTACTTGTAATTATTTGATAATCAATTTTCTTATTTTCAATTGACGAGGTAATGACGTAGCCTTTATTTAGGTGACAAGGTGCTTGACCCCCAACTTTAGGGTCAAACTAAACTGCTTGTCATATGGCAAAAAAAATGCGTTATGGAAAATGGATTGCTTCGTTTTTCATGGTCGTTCTTCTTCAACTGGTAAATTTCCCCTTGCTCGCTCAATCCAAAACAGTCACCGGAACGGTTACGGATTCCAAAGGTGACCCCATGCAGGGAGTGAACATTGTGGTGAAAGGATCATCCGGCGGTGTTACTACAGATACCAAAGGTTATTATATTATTAGTGTAGACCCTGGCTCAGTGCTCACTTTTTCTTTTGCCGGATTTTTTAGCCGGGATATCACAGCTGATGGCCGCTCCACTATTAATATCTCCCTTTCAGAAAACCCTCAATCACTGGAGAACGTAGTGGTAGTAGGTTATGGTACTCAAAAGAAAGTAAACCTGAGTGGTGCTGTAGCCCAGGTTTCTGGCAAGGATCTTATAAACCGGCCCGTTCC
>CAMLGP010000339.1 GCA_946479535.1 uncultured Bacteroidota bacterium | reverse complement strand
ATGCACCCGAAGATGATGAACGAAAATGGCAGGATAAATTATATGGCATATACCGGGATTATATATTTATGTATCCCGAAGCAAGCATTCCAAAAGATATCTTAACACCCAAAAAGCAGCTAAAGACAGAAGAAAAAGAATCACAGCAGGATGACGCGTTGCTGAATTACCCTCAGTCAGATCTGTTTCCCCCGCGCATTAAGGTACCTGCCAAATTCAGGGTGATCCGTTTTGAACGACCAAAAGAGGGCGATATCTGGTGCCGCTGGATCTATAAGGTCCCTCTCTCCTTCTTCCCACGATTACACCGCCAGGTTGCCATTATTTCACTTACCGCCATCGCAATTATTCTTATCGTAAGCGTATTACCTGTTGATGCATATAAAAATATCGGTTCACCAGGATTGATTGCCTTCGCATTTACCTCCTGGCTGGGCGTCTACATTGGCCTGGTTTACCTGGAATATGCCAATCCCTTCAGGTGGAATCCACCCTGGCGCTTGTTGTTGTTTCTCTGGATGCTTTATTGCTCTTCTAATAACGAGGATCATCCCATCCGGAAAAAATCTGACGATATCAATGCCGCTGATTCAAGGCCTTTGCTTAAAAACCATTTTAACAGATGGGCAGCCTTGCACCCTGATGATAGCATTGTTGTATTTGTTTGTGCAGAAGGAGGCGCGCTACGCACTGGAGCATTCTCTTCCATGATACTTTCCAAACTCCAGGACAGAGATACAAGTTTTAAAAACAGAATATTCGCCTTTTCTTCTGTTTCTGGTGGCAGCCTGGGTATCGGTTATTTTAATGCGCTGGCTTATTTCAATAACCATAAGGACCTGATGACAGATCCCTCTTTTTATAGTAATAAAACAAAAGACTTTTTCACGCGTGATCATTTGGCGCCGCTCATTGGCAAATTATTCTATGGTGATATCATTAACCTTTTCAGCCCGCGTATGATCCCGGCATTTGACCGTGCAGGTGCATTGGAAAAATCATGGGAATTGGGATATGAACACAATGCCACCTTCAATGATAATTCCAATGTGTTTGCATCAGATTATTATTCAGTTTATAATCCGGCAGACAGTATTTGGTACCCGGCATGGTTCATTAACACCGAGGAAGTGGAAACCGGACTGCAGGGCTGGATTACCAATGTAGATGCAAGAACACTTCCACTGGGTCGCAACCGGGATATCCTGCGTAAAGTGGAAGGAACCATCCGGTATAGCACTGCAATTAATTTCAGCACGCGCTTTCCATTGTTCTCGCCCGGAGGTGCGCTTGAGTATCAATTACATCGTTATCATTATGTGGATGGTGGCTATATTGAAAATTATGGTGCACAAACCATGCTGGAAGTATTACAGGAACTGAGGACTGATACTCTTTTCAGGAAATACAAACCTTATGTAATGGTGATCCAGTTCGGGAATGATAGCAGAGCTGTGCCCGGAACTGTCACTTTTGCCAATGAGCTTACAGAAATAGTTAATGGTATTTACAATACAAGAAATGGCAGAGGTGTAAAAGCAAAATTGGATCTTAAAAACTTTGTAACCGATAGCCTGAAAGGTAAACTGGTTGATATTCCACTGGACATGTCAACCGCCAAAGTCCCCATGAACTGGATATTGTCAGATACCAGCCTGCGCAGACTTGATCAATATTGCGATAAGCTGATCAATAGAAACGCGTCTATCAGGGATATTCTTCAGGTGATGAAGTATAAACGGAATATGCCACTATCACCGATGATTCTTCCAGACAGCACAAAGTAGATTGTTCGCCAAAACCAAAACCATGAAACTGCTTAAACATTCTCTGATCACCTTATTATTCCTGTTGCCCGGAATAATACATGGGCAGACTCCCAATAAATGCTGTGACATAAATTCCTGCAAACAAAAAACTGAAGAAATTGCCGTCCGCATTACCGGTATTGTAACCTTCCTGGGGAATTGCAGTGATGACGCTGAAGCAAATGAAACCACGCTTTCCAATTTCAGGACCAGTCATCCTGATCTTTATCAGCAATTAATTGTTACGGTAAAAGAATTACAAACTTATTTTTTTGCGGAGCAGCCACAATACAGTGACCCTGATTGTTTTTCAAATGCGCTTCCCACTAGTAATAAAGCCAACGTAATGAGATGGGTGAATCATGTACGATTTCATATTCTGAAAGTGAAACCCGTATTTCCTTCTACAGAATTTTGCGGAGGCTGGAAGAAACGGTTTGAACTGTCACAGGGTGCTGCCGCCTTTCTCAATAAAGCAAGGATGGCTTACCTGGGTAGCCTGCGGGGATACCTGATGTACACGATACCAGGAAAGGACAAATGTGGTGGCCGTCTGAGACTGGGTGCAGGTCCGGGCTTCTTCCTTCGTTCAAGTAATTCCTTTATCACTTTGAGTTCAAGACTTGCAGTGCGATTGACAGACCTGCGCGCAGAAGTTTTCTCCCTGGGAAATCTCAATCTGTTTGGAGGATACAATACCAGTTTCAATGGATTTAATTATGCGGAAGCCGGGTTTGAAGCAGAACTTGGGCCTTTTGGCTTTAATCTCTCCGGTAACTATAATATTGATAATAAAAAGCCGGGATTTCTGATCGGAATAATTTTCGGAAATAAAAAACTGTAAAGCTTATGAGAGTTCTTAACCAGCGGTGGGGGCGCCAAAGGCGCATTCAGTGTAGGTGTACTGAATTACCTCAGGAACGAAAAACAGATCACTCATTTTGATCTGATCAGTGGCACCAGCACCGGTGCATTGATCGCCAGCCTGGCTGCAGTTGGCAGGATCGATGAGCTAAGGGAAGTCTATCTCAACACTACCAATGGAAATATACTTGAACCACTCAACCTGTTTGATACCGTTATCAGCGGTAATAATTACATCTATAGCACGCACCCCCTTTTTGAACAGATCAGTCAGCATATCAGCCCTGGCACCTTTAATGATATTATGAATAGTGGGACCACCCTATGCCTTAATTCAGTAAGCCTGCAAACCGGCAAGATCACTGTATTTACCACCGGCGATATCCAGCCGAGTAATCATTATGAAACAAAGAAGATCAACACTCGTGATCAGTTGATCAATGCATTACTGGCTAGTAGCAATCAGGCCGTGTTTATGAACCCAGTACAGATTGATGGAGAAAGTTATGTGGATGGAGGGAACCGGGAAGTGATCCCTACCCGTGCTGTTTGTAGTAATCTTGACCTGAATGAGGATCATGAAATTTATATGCTGAGTAATAATCCTCATGAACTGGTGAAAGCCACAGATGCCAAATTGAATGGTGTATTAAAAGTATTGATGCGCTCCATTTCCATGTTTATCCAGGAAGTTCGAGAGAATGATCTGGAATTAATGGCCAAGTTCAAATTGCTGGCTGCACAGCCCCGGAAAGTGAAAATATTTTATCTGTGCCCCAATGGTGAACTGGATAAAGACTTTCCTACCGGTCTCCGGTTCGATAGAGGCCTGATGCTTCAATGGATGCTGGAAGGAGAACAACTGGCAGCTGAGGTTATTGAAACAACAGCGGAAGGTAATTTCCCGGCATTTCACCTTTCCAACCGCCCATTTGCCTGAGGGCAGAAAGCAAGATTGGAGAAATAGCCTATCGTTCTTATCCCTAAATTTGACGATACAAGTCTTTTTATGGCCAATACTATTGCTGAGAAATTACGGATAAAGGAAAAGAATGCGCTGTTACAAGTAAATGCTCCAGCTGAATTCAAAAAGAATTTAGGTAAGTTACCTACAGGAGCAAAAATTATAAGTTCCGGAAAAGAATATAACCAGGTACACTGGTTTGTGCAGAATAAGGTACAAATGCTGAAAGAGATGAAAAAGGTGCTGGCGCTCCTGAAAGAAAATGTAATTCTCTGGATCTATTATCCCAAAGGAACTTCAAAATTACAAACTGATCTCACCAGGGATAAAGGCTGGGAAGATCTTCTGGCGCATGGCGATAAATTAACCTGGATAAGCCTGATCTCATTTGATAATACCTGGTCAGTATTTGGATGCCGTATTAAAACAGAAGCGGACCGGAAAAAAGAAGCCAAACCAAATGAAGAACGCGAAGTATTTAAATATGTGAGCCCCAAAACAAAAGAAGTAACCCTCCCTGATGATCTGGCAGCAATTTTTAAAAATAATAAAAAAGAAGCCGGACTATTTGAAAGCTTATCATTTACTAATAAGAAGGAATACATCGAATGGGTAGTAACTGCCAAACGGGAAGAGACCCGGAATGAACGCCTGAAAGGAACCATTGAAAGATTGGGTAAAGGATGGAAGAATCCTGCAAACAGGTAAATCGAAAAAGGAGCAGATTAAAATAATTTCCAGAACTTTATATAGACTGGTGATTCGTGAGACACGAATCACGACGGATGGTGCCATGGTTTGTGAGACACGAACCACGGCGTGGAAGATGCCCTGGTTCGTGTCTCACGAACCATCACATAAGACAATAGCAACAAATGAAAGTACTGACCGAAGATATTTATCAGCGCA
>CAMLGP010000338.1 GCA_946479535.1 uncultured Bacteroidota bacterium | reverse complement strand
TGGAAACCGGTATTGTGCTGGATGATTTGAGAAAGATAACCGAGGAAAAAACAGGATTAACATTTGGCCCTGACCCGGCCACCCATTCCCATTGCACAATTGGAGGAATGCTTGGAAATAACTCCTGTGGTGTTCATTCCGTAATGGCAGCTTTCGAAGGAACGGGGGCAAGAACTTCTGATAATGTTGAAAGCATGACAATTCTTACCTATGATGGTTTAGAGATGGAAGTTGGAGTTACCTCTCCAGAGTTGATGGAATTATATATTAGTGAGGGTGGCAGAAAAGGAGAAATCTTTCTGCACCTAAAAAATTTTATTGCAAAAAATGAACAACTGATCCGGGATAAATTTCCGAAACTTCCGCGCAGGGTATCCGGCTATAATCTACCGGCTCTTCTTCCTGAAAAGGGATGTAACGTTGCCAGGGCACTGGTAGGTTCTGAAAATACACTGGTCACCATTCTCGATGCCACTCTGGATTTGGTACCCAAACCCAAAGCAAAAACGCTGCTGGTTCTGGGATATTCTGATCTCCCTGAGGCTGGGCATGCCGCTCCTTCCATCATGAAACACAAACCAATTGGATTGGAAGGACTGGATGAAATACTTATCGATTACATGAAGAAGAAAGGACTGAATACTGCAGATATTTCACTATTGCCGGAAGGGAAGGCATGGCTGATGGTAGAGTTTGGGGGAAATAATAAACAGGAAGCGGATGAGCAGGCCATTCAATTAATGAATGAATTGAAACAGGAAACAAATTCGCCCTCCATGTGCCTGTATGATAACCCTGAACAGGAAAAAAAGTTATGGGAAATCCGTGAATCGGGGCTAGGCGCTACAGCCTGGGTCCCAGGCGAGCCAATGACAGTACCCGGTTGGGAAGATACAGCGGTACCTCCGGAAAAAATCGGCGACTATTTAAAGGATCTGCGTGACCTTTTTCATAAATATGGCTACAATCCTTCCTTATATGGTCACTTCGGACAGGGATGTGTTCATTGCCGGGTACAATTTGATTTATTTACAAGGGAAGGAATAGAAAAATATAAATCCTTCACAAAGGAAGGAGCAGAACTGGTCAAGCGTTACAACGGTTCACTTTCCGGGGAACATGGAGATGGCCAATCAAGGGGCGATTTGCTGGAGATTATGTATGGAAAAGAAATGATTGAACTTTTCCGCGAGTTTAAGCAAATATGGGATCCGCAATGGAAAATGAACCCAGGAAAGATTGTTAACACTTACGGACAAACAAATGATTTAAGATTGGGTGCAGATTATGATCCGCTTCAGCCTGCAACTCATTTTAAATACCCTGATGATAATCACAAATTCAGTCATGCCACTTTGCGTTGTGTAGGAGTAGGCAAATGCCGCCGGGAAGAAGGTGGCACCATGTGCCCAAGTTATATGGTAACCAGGGAGGAAAAGGATAGTACAAGAGGCCGGGCGAGAATGTTATTTGAAATGCTGCAAGGGGATGTTATACAGGGCTGGAAAAGCAAAGAAGTAAAAAAATCACTTGACCTTTGCCTTTCCTGTAAAGGATGTAAGAATGACTGCCCTGTAAATGTTGACATGGCAACTTATAAAGCGGAATTTTTATCCCATTATTATGAAGGAAAGCCAAGGCCTGCCGCAGCCTATGCTTTTGGATGGATCTATTGGTGGGCACGTTTAGCTTCCATTATGCCCGGGATTGTCAACCTGGCCACTCATACGCCAGGAATCAGCCACTTAATAAAAGCGTTAGGTGGCATTTCACAAAAACGAACTATTCCTTCATTTGCGTCCTATACATTCAGGGACTGGTTTTTTAATCGAAAAAAAAATCACACGAATACTGATCAAAAAGTAATTCTCTGGGCAGACACATTCAATAATTTTTTTAAACCTGAGACACTGGTTGCCGCTGTGGAGGTACTGGAAACTGCAGGATGCGAAGTGATTGTTCCTCAAAAAATGCTTTGCTGCGGAAGACCGCTTTATGACTATGGCATGCTAAAAACTGCAAAGAGATTGTTGCAGGAGATAATGGAAGAACTTAAGGATGCCATTGAATATTCCATTCCGGTAATTGGCCTGGAACCAAGTTGTGTTGCCGTATTCCGGGATGAACTCATCAATCTTTTCCCGGACAGGAAAATGGCCAGGCAGTTAAGCAGACAAACCTTTACCCTGGCGGAGTTTCTAGGCAGTCAAAGGAAATACAATGCGCCCATGCTTCACCGCAAAGCAATTTTACATGGCCACTGCCAGCATAAGGCGGTCATGAAATTGAATTGTGAAGAAACACTCTTAAAAAAAATGGGGTTGGAATTGCATCAGCCTGATTCAGGCTGTTGTGGAATGGCAGGTGGTTTTGGATATGAAAAGGGAGAAAGATATAAGGTATCTATAGCTGCGGGAGAAAGAGTATTGCTCCCAGCGATAAGAAAAGCGGAAACCGATACCATCATTATTGCAGATGGCTTTAGCTGCAGAGAACAGATTGAGCAAAATACCAGCCGAAAAGGAATGCATACGGCACAGGTGTTACAAATGGCCTTACATGTATCTGACCAGGAAAAAACCTTCAAAGAAAGGCCGGAGGAAAAATTTCTGAAGGCCATGAAACTTCGCGATCCTCACAGAACAAGGAACACAATTCTAAAATGGACTGCATTCGGCGCCGGCATGGCTATCGGGGTTCTGTTGAAAAAAGGAAACCAAAAATGAATGGATAACAATCTTAAAAATGCGCCGGGCTGCCCTGGCGTGGAAGCAAGTTGGACTACCGGCGCAAAATCCGGGATAGGCAAGGCCATTTCCGGCAGTTCCGACGTTTGCTTTACAATAGGGCATGGCGTGATCAATGAAGTATATTTTCCAAGGGAGGATATAATATGCATCCGGCAAATGGGCATGATCGTAACTAACGGAAAAGATTTTTATTCGGATGAGAAATTTGACGCCCGTCATGAAGTGGAAATACCGGATAATGGCATACCCGCATATATCCTTACGAATACCTGCAAAAATGAAAACTATTTTATCCGGAAGGAAATTATTACTGATCCTCTTAGAAATACATTGTTACAAAAGATCAGTTTCAAACCATTACAGTCTGGTATTTCCGATTATAAGTTATATGTAGTGCTAGAACCCCATATCCGTAACAAAGGCGGGGAGAACACTGGCTGGATAGGTTCATACAAAGGAGCGCCGATGTTATTTGCAAAAAGAAAAAATATCGTGATTGCGCTGGCCTGTTCAAAACCCTGGAAAAAAAGAACGGCAGGTTTTAAGGGAACGTCAGATGGAATAACTGATCTTAAAAAAAACAAAAACCTTACCTGCGAATATGAGCTGGCAGAAAAAGGAAATATAAGCCTTACCGGGGAAATCGACTGGCAAAACAGCCAGGACGATCCTTTAGTCATTGCCGTGGGATTTGGATTTAGTGAAAAAGAAGCAGGACAGCAGGCATGGTCAAGCCTGCTGGATGGTTTTGATACTGCCAAAGACAGATACGTTGAGGAGTGGATGCAATGGCAAAATCAGCTTTCTGATGAGCGTTCTGATAACAACACTATCGGGAAATACTTCCGGGCTTCCGCCAGTGTGTTGCGCATTTGCGAATCAAAAATATTTCCAGGTGGCATTATTGCCAGCCTGTCAATTCCCTGGGGTAATGACCGAAGTGATGAGGATCTTGGAGGTTATCACCTTGTATGGCCCCGTGATCTGGTGGAAACAGGATGGGCATTATTGGCCCTGAACTCCAATAAAGATGCGCTTCGCGTAGTAAATTACCTGATATCCATACAACAGGAGGATGGAGGTTGGGTACAAAATGCCTGGCTGGAAGGTGAGCCCTATTGGACCGGGATCCAAATGGATCAGACAGCCCTGCCTTTAATTTTGATGGATGGCTGCTTTCACCGCAACATCCTGGATGAAGAAAGATTAAAAAGATACTGGCAATGTATTAAGAAAGCGGCCTCCTATATTTTACAAAAAGGACCGGTAACAGAACAGGACCGATGGGAACGTCAATATGGAATTTCGGCATTTACTATTGCAACAGAAATTGCAGCCTTGTTGGTTGTTGCTGAATTTGCAGAAATGTTTGGCCACAGGGAAATGGCTGATTATTGCCGGGAAACCGCTGATTGCTGGAATGATAATATCGAATTATGGACGTATGTTTCCGACAATAAATTTGCCAGTGATAATAATGTGGAAGGGTATTATATAAGAGTCAATCCATCCACGGTTCCAATAAAGGAAGTAGCGGATGAAACTTTTATAACAATAAAACATCATAATGGAGATAAAGGGAAGGTACTTGCTACAGATATCATTGCCACTGACGCACTAGCCCTGGTACGTTTTGGTCTGCGAGGGGCAGATGATCCCAAAATTCTCAATACAATAAAGTTGATTGACAAATATTTAAAGGTAGAAACACCATCAGGAGCCTGTTGGCACCGTTTTAAGGGGGATGCTTACGGGGAAGATGAAAAAGGTAAGCCCTTCAAAAAAACAGGGAAAGGAA
>CAMLGP010000337.1 GCA_946479535.1 uncultured Bacteroidota bacterium | reverse complement strand
TATTGCAGGTCTGGTGCAGCAACCCTATATGAATACAACGCTGGGAAGGGATCTGCTGGACCCTGCCAAAAAGCACAATTTTGCATTTGTTACCAATGCAGCGGGAAAAATTGGAATGGTTACTGATGATTTTTATTTTATCAGCAATCTGAATTTCCCGGATGAACAAATGGTACCCGTAAGATATAGCGGGCGCAGTTATAGTAAATCACAACGGGATTCCATTCAGCAGGGGCTTTCCAATTTTACCTCGGCGTATTATGAAACTGCGCGGTATTTACTAATGAATAATAAGGAAGAATAAAAATTTCAGGTGAGCGACATCTCTTAGTCCGTCCGCCATGGTTCGTGTCTCACGAACCACAAAAAACTTTAACCTCGATATGGTTCGTGAGACACGAACCACGGCTTCCTAAGTAAGCGCATCGCCAGCCCTTCCATCACTGTATAATCGTTTTTCTTTATCTCCACTGTCTTTTGCTTTTTTCCGGGCAACAATTATTAATCGGGGTGTTTTGTGCGTATCATATTTAGACAGGTTGTAGTCACCAAATACTTCCTGTACCTGTAAGGACTGGTAGCTGAGCATATCAGTAAAATCGCCTAAACTAAACTTGGCTACTATTTCTGTAAAACTGAGAGGTTCTGAGAGGGAAGGGTCGATGATATTAATCTTTTTATAAAAATGGGTGTGATCATGCCATCGATGAATATCGAAAGTAGTGGTGCCGATCTTTTTTATTTCATTTGATACAAGATGCACTTCAGCATAATGAACATTCAGGTAATCGATCATTAATATACCTTCGGGTTTAAGGCTTGCCCCAATAGTCCGGATAGCATCATCATGCTCCCTTCGTGTTCTGAAATAACCGAAACTGGTAAAGAAATTAAAAGCATAGTCGAAATAATTGATCCAGAAAGGCAGTCGCATATCATGGAGGAAGAACTGGAGGCGGGAGGATTCAAACTGTTTAGCGTATTCAATACTGTCCGGCGCCAGGTCTATCCCTGTAACTTCAAATCCCAGTGCCGCCAGAATTTTGCTATGGCGTCCCCGGCCACAGCCCAGATCCACCATCCGGCTGCCATGTGCAGGTGAAAGATGACTGATTAATTTATGTATAAAGGATTGGGCTTCTTGTTCGTCCCTTTCAAAATACAGCTTGTGATAAAAAGGAGAATTAAACCATTCTTTGTACCAGGGTTGTTGGGAAACCAGATTCATTCAACAAAAGTAGGGAATGTGGGAATTTTGAAATTTTGGAATTGGGAAATTGGGAAATTATAAGAGTTATCTAATGTGGAAAGGGTAAATAGTATTTACACTACCTGAATAAATTTCCCAATTCCAAAATTTCAAAATCACCGCATCTTCGCCTAAGTTCTTTCACCCGGATACCGTATTTTTGCGGTCAGTCCAAAATCCGGTAACCGATCAAAAACTAGCACTTTAAACCTTAAAACAAGCAACACTACGCGTGGCATTGATCAAAAGTATTTCCGGGATCAGAGGAACAATTGGTGGTATACCGGGCGATAATTTAACTCCATTGGATGTAGTTAAATTCACTGCCGCATTCGGGACGATCATTTTAGAAAAAAAGAAATCCGCTAAAATAGTAATTGGTCGCGATGGCCGCATCAGTGGCTCCATGGTTCGCGATCTCGTTGTTAGCACCCTTACCAGCCTGGGTATAAATGTGGTTGACCTGGGATTGTCCACCACACCTACGGTGGAAGTAGCCGTAAAAATGGAGAAAGCAGATGGAGGGATCATTATCACTGCCAGCCATAACCCCAAAGAATGGAATGCCCTCAAATTATTGAATAAGGAAGGAGAATTCATTTCTGCTGAGACAGGAGAAAAAGTACTTGAACTGGCCGACAAACAATCTTTCTCCTTTGTGCCGGTAGATAAATTGGGGACCCTGACTGTAGATAACAGTTATCTGCAAAAACATATTGATGCAATCCTTCATTATCCTCTTATTAATGCAAAGGCCATTGCCGCCAAGAATTACAAAGTGGTAGTGGATGTCATTAATTCAACAGGAGCAATATTTGTTCCTGCCCTGCTGAACGCATTGGGAGTGGAAAATGTGGTCCTGCTGAATGGTGAGGTAACCGGAAAGTTTGCTCATAATCCCGAACCTATACCACAACACCTGAATGAACTGAGCAAGGAGGTGGTAAAACAAAAAGCGGATTTTGGTATTGCGGTTGATCCGGATGTTGATCGACTCTGTTTTGTTTGTGAAGATGGAAGCATGTTTGGTGAAGAATATACCCTGGTTGCAGTGGCAGATTATATACTTGGTAAAAAGAAAGGAAATACGGTTAGCAATATGAGCAGTACCAAGGCGCTAAAAGAAATAACTCTGAAGCATGGTGCTGAGTATTATCCTTCTGCAGTAGGAGAAGTGAATGTTGTTCAGCGAATGAAGGAAGTGAATGCAGTGATAGGAGGGGAAGGAAATGGGGGTGTGATAGTGCCGGACTTTCATTATGGCCGGGATGCATTGATCGGAATTGCATTATTTCTTAGTCACCTCGCTTCTCATAAAAATGGATTGAAATCATTTCGCAGCCGTTATCCCGATTATTTTATTTCCAAGAATAAAATAGAGCTCGGAAAGAATATTGATGTGAAATCAATCTTTCAGAAAATTAAAGAGAAATATCAGAAGAACCCTGTCAATACTGAAGATGGGCTGAAAATAGAATTTGATAACGACTGGGTTCATCTGCGCACTTCCAACACGGAGCCCATCATACGTATCTATGCGGAAAGCGATTTTGAATCAAAGGCGGATAACATAGCTTCGCGCCTGATGCAGGATATTAAAGAGTTCGCATAGACCGTATTATTGCTATCTTTGCGCCGCTATTACAATCACACTCTACTACCATGACGCGGATCTATTTTGATAATGCGGCAACCACTCCTCTTGACAGGGAGGTGCTGGATGCGATGTTGCCTTACATGACCACCAATTTTGGCAATCCGTCTTCCATTTATTCTTACGGTCGCGAATCCAGGATGGCAATTGAAAATGCGCGAAAATCAGTGGGCAAAATACTCAATGCGCATCCAGGTGAGATCTTCTTTACCAGTGGAGGCACTGAAAGTAATAATACAGCTATCTCATCAGCAATCAGAGACCTCGGCTGCAGGCATATTATTTCCTCTGCCGTAGAACATCATGCAGTGCTGCACACCGTTGAACATTATGGAGGAGGTGAAGAGATGAGCCATAGTAATGTGAAGCTATTAGCCAATGGCCATATTGATCTTGAGGATCTGGAACGCCAGCTGGCAATACAGACCAAACGATGCCTTGTATCACTCATGCACGCCAATAATGAGATCGGTAACCTTTTGGATATCGACAAAGCAGGCGCTATCTGTAAAAAATACAATGCCATTTTTCATTCTGATTGTGTGCAGACTGTTGGGCATTACAAGATGGACCTTCGCAAAACACCGGTGCATTTTATTTCAGCGTCCGGACATAAGTTTCATGGACCAAAAGGAGTAGGGCTGCTATACGTTAACGATAATATCAAGATTAAACCCTTTTTATTTGGCGGAAGCCAGGAACGTAATATGCGTGCTGGTACAGAGAACCTGTATGGTATAGTTGGGTTTGCAAAAGCCCTTGAACTGGCAATGACCCACCATGAAAAAGATATGGAATACATACAGTCGCTGAAGACCTATATGATTGGGCAATTGCGTGCGGCCATCAAGGGGGTTGAATTCAATGGTGATGCGGAAGGCCGTTGTTTGTATACAGTATTGAGTGCAGCGTTTCCGAAGACAGAGAAATCAGAGATGATACTATTTAACCTGGACATTAACCATATCTGCGTTTCCGGAGGCAGTGCGTGTAGCAGCGGAGCAGATATTGGCTCCCATGTGATCCAGGCGGTCAATAATAATCCCAACCTGGTAACTGTTCGCTTTTCCTTCAGCAAACATAATACGAAGGAAGAAGTGGACGCGGTGGTTCAAAAGGTAAAGGAATTGATATAATCTGGCTAGAGATAATACCACGGGTTTCTCCTTGTTGCCCGTATGTACTTTTTCATATTCCTCCAGAATGCAAGAACCATATAAATTATAATAGGCGAGCCTACTGTAAGCAGGGAGGCATAGATAAAATACTGTCGGATCTTGCTGGTAGCGATGCCCATCCGGTTGCCGATGGCGGAACAAACACCAAAAGCATTCCATTCAACGAAACTCTTGAATCTGTTCATACTGCTAATTTAAAAAATCCCGGTTAATACTGCAACTGTGCTTTTAAAACCGCCTGAAAATTCGTAAATTCGCATCACTTTTAACGGCCTCCTAACAAGACGCAGAACTCTTAACTCTCAATTATGGTATTTGACCTGGACCTGATCAAGAAGATCTACAAAGAAATGCCGGCCAAAGTAGAGGCGGCGAGAAAAATAGTAGGTAAGCCCTTAACACTCACTGAAAAAATATTGTACGCACACCTGTACAATGAGACCAAAAAGCCTCATGTGCGCGGAAAGGATTATGTGGATTTTGCACCGGAT
>CAMLGP010000336.1 GCA_946479535.1 uncultured Bacteroidota bacterium | reverse complement strand
CGGCAATTGGATTGGGGAGACAAAAGGGTTATGAGCCCAAACAGCCGATCTTCTATTCCCATAAGGTTCATGCGGGAGTTAACCAGATCAACTGTCTTTATTGCCATGGTAATGCATGGGAAAGCAGGCATGCAGCCATCCCTTCTGTGAACGTATGCATGAATTGCCATAAAACTATTCAGGAGTACCGTGAAACCAGCGCCAAGATATATGATGAAGCAGGTAATGAAGTTAATGGATCAGGAGAGATACAGAAGTTATATAAATACGCGGGATTTGACCCAAAGAACGCGGGTAACTGGGATCCATCAAAAGCAAAACCCATAGAATGGGAAAAAATACACAATCTTCCTGATCATGTTTATTTTAATCACTCACAGCATATCCGCGCTGGTAAAGTTCAGTGCCAGACCTGCCATGGTGAAATAACTGCCATGGATGAAGTAAAACAGGTAGCTGAGCTAAGCATGAGCTGGTGTATTAACTGTCACCGGCAGACCAAGGTTGATTTTAATACAGATAGCACCGGTAACAAGTTCTATAGCATTTATGAGAAATTCCATAATGATATCAAAAATCATAAAATGGATAGTGTAACCGTGAAAGACATCGGAGGAACGGAGTGTCAGAAATGTCACTATTAAGTTCAGGTAATAAGATCAGTTTGCTGTTGGCAGTCAGCAGTCAGGCATCCGACAACAGTCGGATCGGCCGTTCACCGTCAGCAAGGCAATCCAGATAGTTTAATATTTTTTTCGAAAAATGATAGGTTGGTACTGCATGAGGCAGTAGGCCAGCATATAATTCTGATAAATATATGAGCCAAAAAAAGTACTGGCAGGGTTTCGGAGACGTAAATGATCCGGAAACGAATAAGAAGCAGGTACAGGATGAGTTTAGAGAGGAATTACCATTTGCGGATCTTGATGACAAGATTGTGGATGCAGCTACTCCTCGCAGGGATTTTCTCAAATACCTGGGATTTAGTACAGCTGCTGCCACTTTAGCTGCAAGCTGTAAAGTGCCGGTTCGTAAGGCTATTCCTTATGCCAATAAACCGGAAAATATCATTCCGGGAGAAGCCAAATACTACGCTACTACTTATGTACAGGATGGAGATGTGCTCCCTGTTCTGGCAAAAGTAAGAGATGGTCGACCGATCAAGATCGAAGGAAACGAACTCTGCAGCTTTACCAAAGGGGGAACCACAGCAAGAGCCCAGGCTTCAGTACTGGATCTTTATGATACACACCGTATCACCAATCCCAAACAGAAAAAGGGTGACAAGTTTGAAGAAGTCCCTACTTATGAGCAGTTTGATCAGCTGGTAGGGTCTGCATTATCAGGAGCTGCAGGATCATCTGTTGTACTGTTGACCAGTACGATAGTTTCACCTTCTACCAAACAGGTCATTTCAGAATTTCTGGCAAAATATCCCGGCAGCCGTCATGTGGTGGCTGATGCGGTTTCATATAGCGGTATGTTACTGGCTAATGAAGCCAGTGGTTTTGGCCGCAAACTTCCTACTTACAATTTCGGCATAGCTAAAGTAATAGTGAGCCTTGGTGCTGATTTTCTTGGAACATGGATTAGCCCTGTTGAAAATGCGAGAGGCTATTCCGCTGGAAGAAAGATTGATGAGAAGAATCCTCAAATGAGCAAACATTATCAGTTTGAAGGATATCTCAGCACAACTGGTGCAAGCGCGGATGAACGCTTTACCCATCGTCCTTCAGAAACGGGAGCTGTTGCACTGGCATTGCTTGCAGCCCTTGATGGTTCAGTAACTGCTCCTGCAATTGCTGATGCAAAACTGAAAGCAGGTATTGCTAAAGTGGCGGCCGATGTGAAAGCCAATAACGGTGCTTCCCTTGTAGTATGCGGAAGCAATGATGTAAATGTTCAGATAATCGTAAACGCGATCAATAATGCAATTGGCGCCCATGGCCGTACAATTGACTGGAGCAAACCGGTTAATTATCGCCAGGGAATAGATAAAGATCTTGCAGATCTGATCAATGATATGGATACCGGAAAAGTTAGCACATTGTTTATTTATGGTGCCAATCCGGCTTATAATCACCCAATGGCCGCAAAATTCAAATCGGCGCTGGCAAAGGTTAAGACCTCTGTATCATTCTCTGAAAAGATGGATGAAACAACTACACTCTGTCATTTCATTGCTCCCACCCATCATTACCTGGAAAGCTGGGGAGATGCCGAACCTAAAGCAGGTCATATCAGCTTCCTTCAACCCACTATATTCCCCTTATTTAAAACAAGGCCTTTCCAGACTTCATTGCTGAAATGGGCTGGTAACAATACAGACTATGAAACATATTTCAAAAACTACTGGACCGGAAAATTAGGTTCAGATGAAGCTTTTGAAAAAGCATTGCAGGATGGTGTGGTTGAACCCGGCGGTGCGGCAATAAATGTTACTGTTACTCCAACGGCTGCAGATTCTGCTGCTATCCAGCGACCTGCAGGTCCACAAATACCGGCTTCAACCGGCTCTTCTTTCAATAGTGGCGGGGTAAGTGGCGCTGCTTCTGCAATAATTGCAGCGAAGAAAGTATCTGGTGATGAGGTGGTGCTGTATGAAAAGATTGGTATTGGATCAGGTGTTGGCGCAACCAACCCCTGGTTACAGGAATTGCCTGATGCAATTACTAGAGCAAGCTGGGACAACTATGCGTTGATCTCCATGGCAAAGGCTTCGGAACTCGGCATTAAGCTGGATAATGATTATGAATATTATCCGCTTAAACCAGTAGTCACACTTACAGTTGGTTCTTCAACTGTTGACCTTCCAATCCTGGTATTGCCTGGCATGGATCCCAATACCATAGCAGTGGCCGTAGGTTATGGAAGAAATTCAGAGCTGGGAAGGACAGCTACAGGTGTTGGACAAAATGTTTATCCTTTTGCAGTTTTCAATGGAACAACAATTGATTACCGTAATGCTGTAACAGTTAAGGATGCAGGCCGCAAAGAAAAAATTGCTCAATCCCAGATACATAACTCATATGAAGGCCGTGTTGAAGTAGTAAGAGAGACAACGCTCGCTACTTTCAAAAAGGACCCGAATTTGATCTCTGACTGGAGAAATGAACTGAAAGAAGAATATGCCAGCAAGACGGATGATTACCGGGTTGAGGCTACGCTTTATCCAGATCATATTCAGCCTGGTATCAAATGGGGGATGAATATAGACATGAATGCGTGTTATGGTTGCGGTGCCTGCGTTGTAGCCTGTCATCTGGAAAATAATGTTCCAGTTGTTGGTAAGAGCGAAGTGGCGCGTTACCATGATATGCACTGGCTGCGCATCGACAGATATTTTGTGAGCGATGAAAAGAATCCTGATGACCTGAAGGCGGTAGTATTCCAGCCTATGCTTTGCCAGCATTGCGATAACGCTCCTTGTGAGAATGTTTGTCCGGTAGCTGCTACCAACCACAGCACTGAAGGTATCAATCAGATGGCTTATAACCGTTGTATCGGTACAAGATATTGCGCTAATAACTGTCCATTTAAAGTACGTCGCTTCAACTGGGCCGATTATACAGGTGCAGACAGCTTCCCGAATAACCAGGATCAGCAGCTGGTAGGTAAACTGGATCCTGTAGTCTTCCAGATGAATGATGAGCTCACAAGAATGGTTTTGAATCCTGATGTAACTGTGCGTTCAAGAGGGGTGATGGAAAAATGTTCTTTCTGTGTTCAGCGTACCCAGGCTGGTAAATTACAGGCAAAGAAAGCTGGCCGTCCTATAATTGATGGAGAAGTAAAAACTGCATGTCAGCAGGCATGTGCAGCAGATGCCATCACTTTCGGTAATGTACATGACAGGAATAGCCTTGTGAATAAGGTAAGAAACGATAATCCACAAAGGAGCTTCCTGGTGCTGGAGCAATTACACGTGTTACCTAATATCACCTATCTCGCCAAGGTGAGAAATACAGATGAGATAATAGAAGGTGAAAGTCATCATTCAACGGTTACTCAAACAGAACATCATTAATTGATTGAAATAAATTTATGTCACTACTCAGGTACGAATCACAGGTAAGGCCCCCGTTAGTGGAAGGTAACAAGGATTATCACCAGGTAACAGAAGATATCTGCCGCCCGGTAGAGGCTAAGCCTTCCAAACTCTGGTGGATTGGTTTTTTGATCTCAGTACTCTTTTTGGGTTTTGGAATTTTCTCCGTCTGTATGGAGGTTACCTACGGTGTAGGGCAATGGAACCTGAATAAGACAACCGGCTGGGGATGGGATATCACCAACTTCGTGTGGTGGGTGGGTATTGGTCACGCCGGAACATTGATCTCTGCGATCCTTTTGCTGTTCCGTCAGGGATGGAGAACAGGTGTAAACCGTGCTGCTGAAGCGATGACCATCTTTGCGGTAATGTGTGCGGGCCAGTTCCCGATCTGGCACATGGGTCGTGTGTGGGATGCGTTCTTTGTACTTCCTTATCCAAATACAAGAGGTCCGCTGTGGGTAAATTATAACTCTCCACTTCTGTGGGACGTATTTCCGATCTCAACTTATTTCACCGTTTCATTATT
>CAMLGP010000335.1 GCA_946479535.1 uncultured Bacteroidota bacterium | reverse complement strand
GGGGGAAAGGATTCCGTTATTATCTTCTACATGTAGTTTTTCAATATCCAGTCCGTCCAGTACGATTATTCCCTGAAGCGAAGAAAAGTTTACAGGGTCCTGCTGCCATGACCATACAAGATCTCCTTTAGGTGAATATTCCAATAACTGTATACCACTTCCGCCATGACCTGCACCGTGTCCCTGCCAGTTGGTTACTACTCTATTCCCGTTCTTCAGAATTTGAAAACCGCCAAAGAACCAGGGATGTGCGGAAACCGGGCCATTAGTTGAATCAATAAGTTTACCAGATTTATTAAAGGTCTGGAAATTAGCTGCAAAGCCGCTACTTACTATCGTATTACCATTTGATAAGCGTACAGCCTGCCAGCAATGGGGATGTTCTGGGCCGGCTATCCGGGCTCTCCATACAATTTCTCCTTTAGAGTTTCCCTCAAATACAGCAGTATCGGATGTTATGAGCAGGTTGCCCTTCGGTGATTCCCGCACCAGACGTACATAAGGATAGTCTGGGAAGTTTATGGTATGAATGATCTTTCCCGCTGCATCTGTTTCCAGTAAAACAATTCCTTTTTTATCCTGCCAGTTTAAACCGGCTAGCAGGGTGTTGCCATTTTTTAATCGCCGAGCGGTGATTGTTCCGTTAAAGGAAGTTATTTCAGCTACTTTTTCACCGGTAACAATCAGTCTTTCCTCATATCCTGTTCCTGTGCCAATCAAAACCCTTCCTTTTCCAACCAATTGGATGTCTCTACCTGCAGGAACAGATACATACCAATTCTTCTCCGGCTTGTCCAAATCAACATAACTCAGTTTGGAAATGCCTTCATCGCGAAGCAATAACCGATGCTGCTGACTGTTTGCAGTTGTATCAAGTAAGAGACAAAATGAAGTTGCAATCAATATTGTGAATCTAAACATGACAGGCTTATTTATTTTTTATGAGTTATAACTTTTTATAGTACCGAACATCATCAACTTTGTAGGTAATGGGAAATCTGCTGTTTATGAGATTTCCACCATTAGTTTTATCATTCAAGCCCAATTGCATACCCGGGATTTGACGGGGAGAAGTGAAATCAGGTTTATGGGGGTCTGGTTTTTGAGAATGAATAACTGAAAACGTCAGTAAGGAGAAAAGGAATAAAGGTGCCCTGAAGACCATAGGTGTAAATTATTCTGGCAATTGTGAAAACCCTTCTTCTCAATAATCAATTACCTTTTCGTTTATCGATACAGAAATTTCTCTCCATTCATATTGCTGGTTACGTAATTGCGGTTCAAATCCTGCTTCACGGATGGCATCCTGGATGGTTTTATAGGTAAAACGATGGGGTGCTCCGGCAGCGCTAACTACATTCTCTTCGATCATGATAGATCCAAAATCATTGGCGCCTGCGTGCAGGCACAGCTGAGCTGTTTGTTTACCTACTGTTAGCCATGAAGCCTGAATGTTTTTTACGTTCGGTAGCATGATGCGACTTAGCGCAATCATCCGGATATATTCTTCAGGCGTGGTGAGATTATGTACTCCACGGATCTTTGCAAGCAGTGTATCCACATCCTGGAATGTCCAGGGAATGAATGCAAGGAATCCTTTTGCGCCTTCCGGCTTCCGGCTTTGTACAGTCCTGATCTTTATGAGATGTTCAAATCGTTCTTCTATGGTTTCAACATGTCCGAACATCATGGTGGCTGAGGTAGTAATATTTAACTGATGGGCAGTTGCCATAATATCCAGCCATTCCTGTGCGCCGCATTTTCCCTTGCTGATCAGGCGGCGTACACGATCTACCAGTATCTCCGCACCTGCGCCCGGCAGGGAATCAAGTCCGGCCTCTTTCAGTGCCATCAGTACTTCCCGGTGTGTTGATCTTTCCAGCTTGGTGATATGAGCAACTTCAGGAGGCCCTAGCGCGTGTAATTTGATAGTAGGGAATTCCTTTTTTATCTGACGAAAAGTGTCAACATAGAATTGTAAACCCAATTCGGGATGGTGTCCGCCCTGCAGTAATAACTGATCGCCGCCAAATTGAATCGTCTCTGTGATCTTACGGCGATAGACATCCATATTGGTTATATAAGCATCCGGATGTCCGGGTATGCGATAAAAATTACAGAATTTGCAATTGGCAATACATACATTGGTGGTATTAACATTGCGGTCAATCTGCCATGTAACCTTATGGTGAGGAACCTGTTTCTTGCGCAGTTCATCAGCAATGAACATCAGGTCTGCGACAGGAGCGTTGTGATAAAGATGAACGCCATCCTCAATTGTCAAAAACTCAAATTGTATAGCTTTCTGGTATATATCCTGCAAGTCCATATCGGGGTTAATTGAATGAGATCTTCCTACACAAAATCATCAGCCTACTGTGCTTTTTGGGATTTTTTTTGCACTAAATTTCCGCTCTGACTGCAAAAATACAACGGTAAATCAAGAAAAAGGTTAAACGGTTTTGATTACAATTGCCAAATGGATAAATTTACTCCAATTGGCTGGCAAACTGCATCAATTCAACTCAATTTCCTGTCTGTTGAAGGGAAACAACGACAGAACCTTGCATATGAAGAAAACGAAACTGGCACTACTGGCATTCCTGATGCTGCTAGGTATCAATTCCCGGTCACAGGAGGAATTTATTGAGCCGCCATCCAGACTATTATCCAGATTTACTTTTGTTCAGTTAACCGGAGGAGTGGTGATCATACAGGCACGGTTAAATGATTTTCCTGACACATTGAATTTCATTCTTGATAGTGGAAGTAGTGGTATTTCCCTTGATTCCGCAACTGTAGATTATTTCAAGTTGAAGCCTGTTCCTTCTGATCGAACCATTCGGGGGATAGCGGGTATCAAAAAAGTAAGCTTTCTCTATAATCAGACCCTGAAGTTTCCGGGTTGTAGGGTAGATAGCCTGGATTTTCATGTTAATGACTATTCCATTCTCACAGCAGTATATGGGGAAAGGGTTGATGGTATCATTGGCTATTCACTCCTGAGCCGGTATATCGTTAAATTGAATTATGATAGCCTGAAGATGGAGATCTGGAGCCAGGGAACGATGCGTTATCCAAGAGGAGGTTATTTAGTAAAACCATATATCAGTACCCTGCCTGTTCATTTGGCGCGCATAAAAGATGAGGCTGCATATACCACGCGATTTCTCCATGATATTGGGGCCGGTGTTTGCCTGATGGTATCAAAGGATTTTGCGGAGGATAGCGCTCTTATAAAAAGGAAAAGAAAATTATTTCCCAAGGAGGGGGAGGGCGTTGGCGGCACTATTGTTATGAATATGACGGTGGTAAAGGAGTTGAAGCTTGGTCCCTACCGATTCCGGAATGTGCCTACCTATATTTTTGAAGATGATTTCAATGTTACTTCCTATCCCTATCTGGGAGGATTGATAGGGAATGATATCCTGCGCCGGTTCAATACCATTTTCAATTACCAGAAAAGGGATATTTATCTGATCCCCAACACCCATTACCGGGAACCATTTGATTATTCCTATTCGGGGATCGAATTATATTATACAGATGGACAAACCGTAATAGGTAATGTATCTGCCGGATCACCGGCAGAATTGGGAGGAGTTAAAGTGGGTGATATAGTGGTAGCCATCAACAATAATTTTAGTCAGAATTTTAACCAGTATAAAACCACACTTCAGTCTTCCAATGAGCGGGTAAAGCTGATCGTTAGAAGGAAGGAAGAACTGGTCCAGATAACGTTCAAGGTAAAAAGCATCCTTTAGTAATTTCAGAGCATAGGGTTATTTAAGACAAGTATACCGATAGTATACTTATGCTAAAACTATGTGGGAGTAATTGTATACCTATGTTATACCCATGGTATACTCATGTTAAACTCATGCAGGATAGATTAGATACTCATTCTACACTCACGGATCACCCCACCCTAACAGATGGATGGGTCACGGGAATAATTGGAAGTTTAATAAGGCTAAGATTTCCAATCAGTTAACGAGTAATTTGGTAGGCTTTTTGAGCCCCTTAAACCTTTTAAACCCTTTGAGCCTGTTAGACCTATTTTCAATAATTTTGCGGGCTTCGAACTCCCTAACCTCAGAAATGTTAGTGTTTTATGATCCAGTTTGAAAAATTTACGCTGGCCAATGGATTGCGGGTGATTGTACACCAGGATATCTCAACTCCCATGGCCGTTATGAATATACTGTATGATGTTGGTGCAAGAGATGAAGATCCTTCCCGTACAGGGTTTGCTCATTTGTTTGAGCATCTGATGTTTGGCGGCTCCCTCCATATTGCCAGCTATGATGAACCATTGCAAATGGCAGGGGGCGAGAACAATGCCTATACTACCAATGATGTAACCAACTATTACATCCAGATACCGGCTGATAACCTGGAAACAGCATTCTGGCTGGAGAGTGATCGTATGCTATCGCTGGCCTTTAGTGAAAAAAGCCTGGATGTACAACGCAAGGTAGTGAGTGAAGAATTCAAAGAACATTATCTAAACAAACCTTACGGTGATGTGTGGCATAAGTTGCGCGAGCTTGCCTATAAGAAACATCCCTATCGCTGGCAGA
>CAMLGP010000334.1 GCA_946479535.1 uncultured Bacteroidota bacterium | reverse complement strand
AAAGGCCATTAGTCCATAGGACCTTGTTCCCACCCAGGCAATACCATTCCTGTCGAGTGTAAAGGTGCGTGGTGATCCGCCGTTCAGTTCTTTTTCAAACTGATAAAGCTGGTGAAGATAATCAGCAGGATCATCCGGGTGAATGGAAAACAAGGTAATTCCTTTTCCTCTTGAGGCTACCCATAATCTGTTGGCCTTATCAATATTGAGGCCCTCTATATAGTCGTCCGGATAAATCTGGTAAGTTTTTACTTTCTGATCACCATTAAAAACCACAATGCTGTCTTTTTGAGCAATGATCATCCTGTTATAAGGATCTCTTACAGCCATCCCTCTATAACCATTATAACCAGTGAGGCTGGCTATCAATTTAAAATTTATCTGTCCGCTTTCGGCGGAGGGAATTTTTGCCCGGTATAATTGCTGATTGGTTGTGGCATAGAGATCGGGGCCTGATTGCATTACCCAGTAAAGTTTTGCAGGAATATTGGTGGTAAAGAATTCAATCTTTTGCTTTATCTGTCTTGCGGGCAGATTGTTAAGTGCAAACCAGGTAGTGTCTCCTGAATAGGAGCCGTAATTGAGAGCTCCGTTGATAATTTTATTTTTACCAAACGGTTCATTGATCTGAAGGGTAGTATTAACCAGTTTTAATACGCCATATTCTCCGCTGCTTATCCAGACAATATTTTCTTTATCAATAAAAACTCTATCAATACTTACTCTTCCATCCTGGCTGGGCTCCAGTTTAACCTGCGAACCATCCGGGCCAGTGCGGACCAATTCTTTTCCATTAAAGATGGACCAGACATATTGATCCTGGAAACCAAAGTAGCAGAGGGGAATTTAGTAGCAGCTTTATATTCTGCAGGCAGAGAAGTTAAACGCAGTTTTCCTGACCGTAGCGCTTCCGGGTCCAGGAGAGCAACACTATCGACGATTGATAACCAAATCTGCCCGGCTTTATCTTTTGCAAGTCCGTACACCCCCAGTTCCGGAAGGGAGTCAATAATTTTTCTATTGATCTTATCATAAAGGTAAAAACCTCTAAAACCTCTGAGGTCATTTGTGTTGAAAAGAAAGTAATTCTTCAGTTCAACCAGTGTTCCCAGATAGGGTGGCAGCTTGGCCGGGGCCAAATTTAGCGGCAATGCTTCTATTGTATCCTTCTTAATCAGGAATAAACCTTCATCAGCTGTGGCATAAATATTTCCATCCTCGCTTTTGAGGAATTGATTGATAATAGGAGAAACATAGTTGGCTGACCGGTAGGATTTAATTTTTCCATGTACCAATATATCCAGCCTGATAGTATTAGTAGCAATCAGAAAAGAGTCCTCGCCTGCCTCCACCACATCATTTACCAGGTCAGTTGAGAGGCCGTTTTGCGTGGTGTAGTTACGGAATCGGGCTCCGTCAAATACACTCAAACCACCATAGGTCATGAAATACAGCCGGCCTTTGCTATCCTGATTAATTTTTTTGACCCTGGTATTAACCAGTCCATCCTTGGGGGTATAATATACAAAGGGGTATTGCTGCGCCTGGCAGGTGGCCCATAGCAGGATCATCGCAAGCACTAGCCCTGGCTTCTTCATCGTTAAATTTAGAAATATTATCAAATGATGATACCTGACTTTTGTTAGGCTGGTTTATAGTTCAAGTGGTACTACCAGTTTTACCTTTGTTCCATTATTGCTGACTACAAAAGATAAAAAGGATCTTTCGAAGCATTCTTAAAGTTAAATATAAAAGTAATAGAAGGGTGGTTGGTGGGACACGAGCCACGGCCCTCGAATATAAAAGCCTCCAGATTTTGGAGGCTTTGTGTTATGTAAGTCTGGTAGCAAGAGGCTAGCGGCTAGTAGCTTTATTGAAAAAGTTCGCTGACCGTTACCTTATCCTTACTCCAGTCCAGCACTGCTTTTTTAATAGCATCAGCGTCATACCCGCATTCATGGTGAAGTTCTTTTGGAGTGCCATGCTCTACTATCGTATCAGGGATGCCTAATAGCTGAACATCATTCTTATAACCATGTTGGCTCATGAACTCCAGTACTGCGCTTCCAAATCCACCTTCTATACAGCCATCTTCCACCGTAATGAGTTTTGGATATTGTTTGCACACTTCATGAAGCATTTCTTCATCCAGCGGTTTTGCAAAACGCATATCATAATGACCGGGAGTTATGCCATCATTCCTGAGGTCACGAATAGCGGCCGCAGCAAAATTACCAGGGTGGCCAAAGCTTAAAATTGCAATATCCTTACCATCTTTTAGTTTACGTCCTTTACCAATGGTTATTTCCTTCATCTCTGTTTGCCATTCAGGCATTACGCCCTGACCTCTTGGGTACCGAATGGCAATTGGCAATTCCATAGTGTCCAGTTGGGCAGTATACATCAGATTGCGGAGTTCAGCCTCATTCATCGGCGCGCTGATCACCATATTGGGTAAGCAACGCATGTAAGCGATATCGTAAGCACCATGGTGGGTGGGTCCATCGTCCCCAACTAAACCCGCCCGGTCAAGGCAGAATATAACAGGAAGCTTTTGAATTGCCACATCATGCACTACCTGGTCATAGGCTCTTTGCATGAAGGATGAATAGATATTGCAATACACCTTCATACCCTGCGTGGCCATTCCTGCGCTGAGTGTTACAGCATGCTGCTCACAGATGCCAACATCAAAAGCACGATCAGGCATTTCTTCCATCATGAATTTCAAAGAAGAACCCGAGGGCATTGCCGGAGTTATTCCGAATATCTTTTCATTCTGCTTTGCCAGTTCAATAATGGTATGGCCAAATACATCCTGGTATTTGGGAGGCTGAGGTGTGTCGTATTTTTTGGAATAGATCTCGCCGGTTACTTTATCAAAGAGACCGGGTGCATGCCATTTGGTCTGGTCCTTTTCGGCCAAACTATACCCTTTGCCCTTTACAGTAAGTATATGTAATAATTTGGGACCAGGTATTTCACGAAGATCTTTCAGTGTATCAACCAGCTTGGCGATATTATGTCCATCGATGGGACCGAAGTATCGCAGTTTCAATGCTTCAAACAGATTGGCGCTGCTGCTTACCATACCTTTCAGTCCTTCAGCCAGCTTGTGACCCATCGCACGTGTAAAGTTTTTTCCGGCTGGTAATTTGCCCAGCAGTTTCCAAACATCGTCCTTTACCTTATTGTAAGTGGGAGAAGTAGTGATATCCGTCAGGTATTCTTTTAACGCACCCACATTGGGATCAATTCCCATATTGTTATCATTCAGGATGATCAGCATGTCAGTATCGGCAACACCTGCATGATTCATTCCTTCAAAAGCAAGTCCGGCTGTCATGGCGCCATCACCAATAACGGCAACACATTTTCTGTCTGTTTCTCCTTTGTATTTGGCAGCCATTGCCATGCCTAATGCGGCAGAGATGGAGGTTGAGGAATGTCCCACACCAAAGGTATCGTACTCACTTTCGCTTCTTTTAGGGAAGCCACTAATGCCATTGTATTTGCGGTTGGTAACAAAATTATCGCGACGGCCAGTGAGGATCTTGTGACCATAAGCCTGGTGACCTACGTCCCAAACCAGTTGATCATAAGGAGTATTGTATACGTAATGGAGCGCTGTGGTGAGTTCAACCACTCCCAGGCTGGCACCGAAATGACCTCCATGAACACTCACTACATCAATGATGTACTGTCTTAATTCATCGCATACCTGGTGGAGTTTTTCGCGGGGGAGTTTTTTGAGATCGGCGGGTGAATCAATAGTTTTTAAAAGAGGTCCGGGAATAATTTCCATGTACAGTGTTTAGTGGCGTAAAATTAATCTTTTTTGCTGTGGGCACTTGCTAAAAATTAGCAAATAGCGCGCCGTAAGCGGCCGGGTAGTGGGCCAGATTCCGGCAGGCTATTGGGATATCTTCATTAGTATCAGGAATTTCAGCCTACTGTTTACTGAATAGCAATCCTCTTTTCTCCAGTTTTGTCTGCTTTTCAATTAAGTGCAACTGGTAAACGCCTGGAGGTAATTGCTCCACCGGAATGGAAAAATAATTAACCCCCCGGGTCACAGATCTTTCACCAGATGTTACAAGCTGACCGGTGCTGTTGAATATATTGTAAGCGATCATTCCCCTGGTCTCAAAATTGAATTGGGTAAATAGCCGATCTTTTACGGGATTGGGCCAAATCTTATCTGCCAACCTTCTGGGTTCATTGTTGGGAGAAGCAGGGGTATTGGGGTTAGAAGTTAAGACCGTTCCACATTGAAAAATGGTAAAAGGAAAGGTCTGGAGATTACAGCCAAGTGCAGAACCCACAGTAAGCCGGTAATGGCCGGCTATAAGATTGGAAACGGTAAGTGTATTGGGAGTTGCATCGGTACCATTAGTATAAACATCGGTCAATTCAAAAACAAGATCATCATCAGAGTCATAGGCCAGTGTATAATTGAGCGGAAAAAGGCTAGCCGCATTTGATCCATTCACAATCACTTCAACGCTACCATTATTGGAGCAGTTGGTAGCATTTGTTACTGCAAAGTCATAATCCACATCAGCGGTTTCACTAGGTGTATTATTAGTGCCACCAG
>CAMLGP010000333.1 GCA_946479535.1 uncultured Bacteroidota bacterium | reverse complement strand
GGATGTACTATTCCTGGATGTTCGCATGCCTGGAAAAAGCGGGCTGGATATGCTGGCAGAATTACCGGAAGCAGATTTTGAAGTGATCTTTGTTACAGCGCATAATGAATACCTGCTGCAGGCACTTCAGTTCAGTGCTGTGGATTATTTGATGAAACCGGTTGATGAGGACCGGCTCATTGAAGCTGTAGAACGTCTGAAGAAACGGCTGAAAGAAGAAAAGAACAGTGATCAGGCCTCAACACTTTTACACAATATCAATAAAACAGGATTTCCACTGGAGATGCGGCTCTGCCTTCCAACCCAGAAAGGCTTTACGATTGTAAAACTGGAAGAGATCATTTATTGCGAGGCGCAAAGAAGCTATACCATCTTCAGGTTGGTGAACAACAAATCCATTATGATCTCCAAACCTCTTTTTGATTATGACCGCCTGCTGGCAGATACCAGCTTTTTACGGGTGCATAAATCTTTTCTTATTAATCTTCTGCATGTAAAAGAGTATATGCGGGGAGAAGGTGGCACCGTGGTTATGAGCAATGGTATGGAAATAGAAGTGAGCAGAAGGAAGAAGGAGCAGTTTTTGGTGAAAGTACGTGAGCATTTCAAATACTGAAACTGGCCGTTAGAAAATTCAATCATACCGCTAATCAATCCATTACTGCCTGTAGCTTGTTTTCTCCTCTACAGGTTCAATAGACTATTAATTTTATGATCGCAGTTTTCGTTCTGATATAATACAATCCCTCGCATTTTATTATAAAAAGGTAGCATCCCATAATAGTAACAGACCTACGGCGGAGCATAGAGGTATGATCAGTGACCAGGCCCGGCAAGGTGTGGTAGCCGGGCCTTTAGTTCCAGGTAGTCATAAGATTGCAGGCCATACAACCCTTAATAAAACGGAATGCCAACTATAACGCTAACCAGATCAGCAAAAGGACATTATCTGACTCCCCTGAGAAGAAAAAAAAGAGTGGAATCAATAGATATTGTCAGAGGAGCCGTGATGATCATTATGGCCCTTGATCATGCCCGACACTGGTTCCATCATGATGCATATATTTATGAACCCACTGATCTCTCCCAAACCAATATTTTATTATTTTTTACCAGGTTCATTACCCATTATTGCGCGCCGGTATTTATTTTCCTGGCAGGAATATCCGCTTACCTGAATGGAGTGAAAAAAACTAAAAAAGAACTCGCATTCTACCTGATCACTCGAGGTCTGTGGCTCATTTTTGTTGAATTCGCGATCATTTCAATTGGGAACACCTTTAACATCAATTTTCCCTATATCACTCTGCAGGTGATCTGGGCCATTGGAATATGCATGATAGTAATGGCAGGTCTGATTTACCTTAAACGTTCATGGATACTGATCATTGGATTGGCCCTTATAGCTGGCCACAATCTGCTGGACAATTTTCATGTTTATGGAAATGGACCAATGGCATTTATCTGGGCTGTGCTTCATCAGCCAAAGGAATTTGTCTGGGGAAATACAACAATCTTTGTATTATTTCCGGTCCTTCCATGGATTGGCGTTATGGCCCTGGGCTATTACATGGGAGCTCTTTACCGTTCCAGCTTTGATCCGGAAACCAGGAAAAGGTTATTGCTTTATATCGGAATATCCTCAGTAATATTCTTCTTTATCCTCCGGGCATTTAATATTTATGGAGACCCATCCAACTGGACCGTACAGGATAAACCCGGTTTTAGCTACCTGTCTGTTTTAAATGTTACCAAATATCCTCCTTCTTTATTATACAATCTTATTACGCTTGGGCCAGCCATAATCATACTAGCTCTGCTGGATGGCCGTCCATTAAATTCTTTTACCCGTAGAGTGGCTGTATATGGAAGAGCGCCCTTCTTCTATTATGTAGTCCATCTTTACGTGCTTCACCTTTGTGCCGTTATAGGAGCCATACTCGCTGACTATAACTGGTATGATATGATCCTCTCCACCAGGCGTGACCGGACGGCCGCCCTTAAAGGTTTTGGATTTAATCTATTCACTACCTATTGCGTCTGGATTGGCGTGGTTGTCTTTCTTTATCCTCTTTGTAAATGGTTTGATCAATATAAACGGAATAATCAATCTACCCAATGGTGGCTGACGTATTTCTAATCAATAACTGATTTTAATCCGCCCTACCTTTCCCATAGCAGTTTAATTTTTGGTTTACTAACCTGATGTTTTTACATCGGGTTTTCTGTTTTTAGAACCAGAAGGCAAATGCAGGTTTGTCCACGTCTGATGTCCATTTCGGTGGACAAGCCCCTGATCCTGATTTAGCCGGAGGACTTATCTTTACTGCTGTGACTCATCCCTCCTTGAAACTGCTATTATTAACCTGTGCAATCTTTCTGCGATTAACTGCTGGAGCACAATCGCTGCTCCAATACACCCGGCTTACCGCCAGTGATGGCTTAAGCAGCAACTTCATTCAATGCATTTTACAGGATAGATCAGGCATTTTCTGGATTGGCACCAATAATGGACTTAACCGCTATGATGGTTCAGGATTTATGCAATACAGTGTACTTAGCAAGCCAACCCTTACCAATGGTGTGATCACTTGCCTGTTTCAGGACCCATCTGGTTTAATCTGGATCGGTACAGAGAACGGGCTTAATATTCTGGACCCGACAAATAACAATATCCGCCGGTTTATACATAGTGATAATCAGCCAGGCTCGCTGCCCGCGGGAGTCATTCATACCATACAGCAATTAAATGATGGCACCATACTCCTTATGTCTGACAGGTGGCTTGCCAAAGCAGATGCCAGTTTCCGGTTCACTCTTCTGCGCGTGGATCCAGACCTCGCCCGTTCCGATATGGTGATGACAGGTGTAACAGAAAAAGCTAATAATGAGATCTGGATATCCTATCTGGATAGCGGAACTGCACTCACCAGAAGAATAATTGAAAAAGGTAAACCAGATAGCATTAGTGCACCCCTCTTTTACACTGATGATCATCCCAAAATATTTGTTGACCCTTTCCAGAATAACTACAGCATTTCCAGTGAAGGAGTGAACCGCTACAACAGGGTTAACCGGCTATTTGAACCCTGGATCAAAACTGAAAATGCAGATATAAGCACCAATCTTCATGTACATACCTGCTACGCCATTGATGCCGATGGAAATATCTGGCAGGGTGCCGAAAAGATCAACCTGATCAAATATGATCTGAAGCAGAGAAAAGCCATCAACTACAAATGGCTGCTGACTTCCAGCAATGCCAGCATGACCAATGTTGTATATAAGGATAACAGCAATAATATCTGGCTCGGTACAGATAATGGCATTATCAAGATATCCAGTCGTGTTTCCTTCTTTGGATATCTTCCTTTTTCTTCTAATGGCAGGGATCTCCGAAATATCAGGTGCCGCCGTATCCTTGTTGACAAGGACAATATTCTCTATGCAGGCACAGAAAATTATGGTTTGGTCAAACGGCCTTTAAATGGAACGGCTACGCAGGCTCTTTCCACATTTGGAGGATTTGATATTTCACAGTTACCCAAACCAGGTAACAGTATGCATATACCTCTTGACGGCACCTATGATATCGGCTACCTGTATGATTTCTGGTATGATAGTGCTAATTTCATTTGGGTGGCAGGTTACAGTATTGGCCGTTATGACATTCAGAAAGGCACACTGGATATTTTCTTCACAGAAGAAAATGAACAGTTGAGAAGGGAAAGCATCACTCTGTTCAGTCTTTGTCATACGGATAGTCTTTTCTGGACAGGCGGGCAATTCAATGTCTTTACATTTAATCCTGTTACCAGGGAAATGAAGCCGTTCATTGACAACAAAGGTGATCAACCCTTTCATGGCATTCCAACCTGGAGCATAGTAAATCAGGGTGGTTATATCTGGGCCGGAACGTATAAAGGATTATACAGGATCAATCCACACACTCATGAAGTAACAAAGGACACCATTCATCCTGTCCTCAATTATGGGATAAATGATATACTTGTTGCCAAAGATGGGAACTTCTGGATCAGTACGGCTGGTGGCGGTGTGATCCATTATAATACCACTACCCATAAATCCACTCAATACAGTACTGAAGAAGGTCTCAGCAATAATACCGTATGCGGTATCCTTGAGGACAACAATAATAATCTCTGGATAAGTACTTATGCCGGGCTAAGCTACCTGGAAACAAAATCTGGACAGTTCACCAACTTCTTCGCAAAAGATGGATTAACCACTGATGAATTCAATCGTAAAGCTTTCTTTAAATTACCTGATGGCAGAATGATCTTTGGCGGTTTGAATGGCTATGTCATCTTTAATCCCGCTGACGCATTCAAGAATGAAAAACCGATGAGCCTGATCCTTACCCGTTTTTCCAAAACAAACGGGAACGGAGAAGTAATGGAAAACGTTTTCGGCGTCAATGATCTCAAGAAGGTGGAGATTGATCCGGATGATACCTTCTTTTCTTTTGGTGTTGCGCTCACTGATATGTATGATCCTTCCGGGAACAACTATACTTATCAGCTTAAAGTACTGGATAATAAATGGCATTCTGCGGGAAATGACTGAGTGATCTCTTTTAATTACCCTCCTC
>CAMLGP010000332.1 GCA_946479535.1 uncultured Bacteroidota bacterium | reverse complement strand
GTCACATGATAAACCTGAATCTCCCGTATGAGGGTTTTGAGAGTTGAAGGGGCAGGATATGATTGATAAAAAGCCATGTATAAAATTACATCATTTCCGTGGCGTCATCAACGCAGGCCCACCATCCTGTACTGTTATGAATTCCCTGATCCGCAAACGTTTGCGTAAGTTTTGTATTCACTAATCCCGTAAATTGAGCGACATTCACTGATACTCTTTTATTTAATTCTAACAAAGCTTAGCTGTATGGATAATAATTCTCGCCGCACGTTTATTAAACAAACAACATTAGCAGGAGCAGGCGTACTGGCCGCTCATGCAGGATTTACCGCCGCAAGCTACAGGCGGATCCTTGGCGCCAATGACAGAGTAAGGGTAGGAGTGGTTGGTTTTTCTGACCGCCATCGCAGTTCTCACATGCCCTGCTTCATGAACCATTATAAGGAACTCAATTTCGATTTTGTAGCCGTTTCAGATATCTGGAAAATGAGAAGGGAACAAGGCGCTGCCATGTGGAAAGAAAAAATGGGTCATGATGTTACTGCCTATCGCAACAATGAAGAGATGTACGACAAGAAAGCAGTAGATGCTGTTTTTGTTGCCACTGCAGATTTTCAGCATGCCTTACATGCCATTGAAGCAGTAAAAGCAGGTTGTGATGTGTATTGTGAAAAACCATTTGCTGAAACGATGGAGGATAACCGTGCTGCGCTGAAGGCGATTAAAGGTACCGACAGGATCATACAGATAGGTTCACAACGCAGAAGCGGTTCCAATTATCATGCAGCCGAAAAATTCATCAAATCAGGTCAGTTTGGACCCATCACCATGGTAGAACTTACCTGGAACGTGAACCAGCCCGGCCGCTGGCGCAGACCTAACGTTGTTCCATTACTTAAGGAAGAAGATACAGACTGGAAACGATTCCTGATGAATCGTCCATTTGAGAAATTTGATTCAAGAAAATATTTGGAGTTCCGCCTGTTTTGGCCTTATTCATCCGGATTGCCTGGTCAGTGGATGAGCCACCAGATTGATACTGTGCATTGGTTCAGCGGACTTCAACATCCCCGCAGCGTGGTAGCCAATGGCGGAATTTATATGTGGAAAGATGGAAGAAGGAACTGGGATACAATTACGGCCGTATTTGATTATGGTCCTTCCAATGATCTGTCACAGGGATTCCAGGTAACATTTGGATCACGCATGCATAATGGTGATGAGCGTCCGGCGGAGATTTACTATAGTAATGGTGGTGAATTGAACCTGATTACCAATAAGGTTTCGCCAACTGGTGGGTTAACCAAACGCTTTGCCGATGAAATGAAGATGCAGCCAAATCTGTTACCGGAAATGAGCCTATCAGAAGTAGAACCAGTTATTGCTTCTGCCAATACAGGTGGTGATAAGCTCACCTCTAACCACATACGTAACTGGATGGAATGTATCCGTAGCCGCAAAACACCCAATGCACCGGTTGAAGCCGGATACAGTCACGCCATTGCAACAACAATGACCAATGCTGCAGTTCATACAGGGCAGAAAGCCACATTTGATGAAAAGACACAGGAAGTTATGGTGGGTGGTAAACCCTTTAAATATTAATTGATGAAAAACCTTTTCCCTAACAAGGCCATGAACATAAGCATGGCCTTGCTTTTTTCCGCATTAAGTATTTGTGCAAACGCCCAAAAAGCAGAACCAGTTAAACTGGTTACGGCAAAAAGCATGGATAAGATCGATGTAATGATCGGTGGTAAACTCTTTACCACTTTGCTGTTCAATGATTCAATGTATAAACCTGTACTTTACCCCATCTATTCTTCAACAGGTACGATGGTGACCAGGGGCTATCCCATGTATCCAAAGGAAGGTGAACCAACAGATCACCCGCATCACATGGGTCTGTGGTTCAACTATGAAAATGTGAATGGTCTTGATTTTTGGAATAATTCATTTGCCATTCCTGCTGAAAGGAAAGCACAGTATGGATGGATAAAAACTGATGCGATCACTGAAAATAAGGATGGCAACACAGGTGTGCTGGGTTACAGTGCCCGCTGGACCAATCAAAAAAATGAAACACTGGTAAGCGAGAAGACGCGTTATGAATTCAGTGGGACTGAACACATTCGAATTATTGATCGCACCACCACGCTCACCGGGGTAATGGATGATGTGGCTTTTAATGATGCAAAGGATGGAATGCTCGGACTTCGTATGGCACACGAGTTACAGATACCAACCATGAAGGATCAAAAGTTTAAAGATGACAAGGGAATAGAAACTATTGTTAAAGCAACTGCAGATAAGATCGCCACAGGTAATTATGTAACCAGCCAGGGCAATGTAGGTGATTCCGCCGGTAGCACACGAGCTGTATGGTGCAAGGCTTATGGAAAAATGGGAACTGATTCTGTAAGCATCTCCATAATGGATCATCCTTCAAATCCCAATTATCCCACGTTCTGGCATGCAAGAGGATATGGTTTGTTTGCTGCCAATCCGCTGGGAGAAAAAGTATTTACGAATGGAAAAAGTGCAAAGAATCTCCACCTGAAAAAAGGTGAGTCAGTTACATTCAAATACAGGATTATTATCCAGGACGATAAGAGAACGTTTACTCCAAAAGAATTGGATAATATTGCAAAAGAATTTGCAAAGAAATGAAACGATATTTAATGATTTTACTGGCCGGTGCATTCATCGGTCAGGGCTGTGATCATATTGCTGATAATACAGGCAATGAATCCCCGGATAATAAAAAGAAATCTGAGTTCTACCATTACTCTATCTGGACAGCTCTGGTCAATAAGGTATATGATGGCAATCTTACTGTTGCGGAAGCAAAGACCAAAGGAGATATGGGTCTGGGTACTTATAATGGTGCAGATGGTGAATTGATCATGCTGGATGGAGTCATATATCATGTGCCTTCAACAGGTGTTGTAAGCATTGCGGATGATAGTACACATATTCCCTACCTGAATGCTACTTTTTTCCAAAACGATTATTCTTTTGAAATGAAGGGAGAACTGACCTATGATTCCTTACGCAAACTGATCCAGCAGCATTTCCCTTCCCGTAACAATTTTTACGCTTTTAAGATTCATGCAGATTTCGATAGTCTGAAATTAGGAAGTCTTTATAAGCAGGAAAAACCATACACTGAAGGGCTGGATAGCTTAATGCCAAAACGACCCAAATTTGAACATGGAAACATATCTGGAACAATGGTTGGTTTTTACTGTCCTGATTATATTGGTGATATTAATGTTGCCGGCTTTCACCTTCATTTCTTAAGTGATGGAAAAAAGGTGGGTGGCCATGTTATGGAGTTCAAAGGCCACCAGTTTAATATTGAAATCGATAAATTGACGGTCTATCATCTGGAATTACCGCAAACAAAAGAATTCGATACAGTAAACCTTGAAAAGAAATTCCAGTACGGCAAAAAATAATTCGTTAGAATTTCCATCCTAAACCAATCAGCGGGAAACTGTCTTCATCAGACATGGCCCAGGTAAAATTCAGCACCATGCGCTTCAATGGTGAGATCCAGAAACCGGCACCATATCCACTTAGCCATTTATTTGTATTGTCATTATCAGCCCATATTCTTCCCGTATCATAGAACCCAAGAATTCCCAATGCACCCGGGAACAGATAGGTTTTGAAATTGGCCAGTGCTATGCGAAGCTCCACATTATTATAGGCTTTAGATCTGCCCGCAAAACGGTAGCGGCGATAACCACGGAGATTATCATCACTGCCGAGGTATTGGGCCTGGTAAAATTCAAAACTCCCGAAATTATGCCCTCCGCCAAAACGATCCGCCAGTACAATCACTTTTTTGATGATGTGGATATTAAAAGTGAAATCTGAATTTACCTGTGTGACCCTGTAATCTGAATTATTGATTCCGGATAAATGACGCACTACACTTTCCCAGTAGATACCCCTTTGCGGTAATATTTTATTATTGCGTGTATCTACTGTAAGTGTAAATCTTCCACCCGCAAATGATTGACCTGCATATAAGGTTTTCCAATCAAGGCCATTTTCTTCAGTGTTCGTTATAAATCGTTCTTTATTGTCTTCGTCATTGGGATCCAGTTTATAAAACTGAAGAACAGGTCCAAGGGTCATGATAACTTTTGGTGAAAAATTCTTTCTTAACTCAAGTGCAATATCGGCCAGGTCATATCGTGCACGGTAGAACTTAAACTTTCCCGGTTTGGTTTTATCATAGAACGTATTGGTGCCATAACCAAAGAAATTGGTAATTTCCGGAGCTTTGATATCGGTTTCAAATATCAGATCCGTTTTCCTGCCTACTACTCCAATGAATTCTGCATTATACCTGAAGCGGAAAGCATCAGATGCCAGCGCATGATTTAAAGTGAAGGTATGACTGTTCTTATAGGGGTCTTTTCTGAAACCATGACGAACAATCTTCAAATAACCACCCAGGAATACTCCATCATCAGGATTATATCCAAAAGAAAGAAATGGAATGATCTGGTTGTATTTATAATAGATCCTGTTGAAAGAATTGACAATGGTATCATTTGCCAGTTTATTATTAAATCTTCCCGTTAAAATATTGTGTTC
>CAMLGP010000331.1 GCA_946479535.1 uncultured Bacteroidota bacterium | reverse complement strand
GCGTTCTTTATCATTATTAAAATGGGGCCTCAATAGTATCTCATTCATATAACACCAGATAATCACACTCGGGTGATTATAGTTCTGGCGAATCATTTCCACCTGCATTTCTTCACAGCGTCTGTAAAATGCATCAGATTCCGTAATCTCATTTACGATGGGAATTTCAACTGATGTAAGTATACCCTGTCTGTCACATGCCTCAAGAACTGATGGATCCTGTGGGTAATGTGCGATACGCAGGAAATTTCCTCCCATGTCCTTAAGCCATTGAATATCCTGCCTTGCCTTATCTGCACTTACAGCATTTCCTTGCCCGGGCCTATCCTGATGACGGCTGGTGCCTATCAGTTTTAATGGTTTCCCATTCAGGTAAAAACCTTTATCGGCATCAAACCGATACCAGCGAAATCCCAATGGGTTTGTTACTTCATCTAATACTTTACCGGACCTGTCGTCGATGATTGTACTGATCACTGAATATAAATAGGGGCTATCAGGACTCCATAGCTTTGGATGCTTAAGAGAAGCAATATTCAATTCAATATTCGCATCGCCCCCTCCATTTAATGTCACCTGCTTTTCAACGAACTCAACCTGAGTATGATCCCTGTCCAAAATGACCGAACGGATTCTTATTCTCCTTGTAACTTTAAAAGTATTATTAATGGTTGCACGTATGTTGACAGATGCCTGTTCAGCATTGACTTCAGGAGTTGAAATAAATATCCCATTGGAACCTTTATTATTTAAACTGAAACTGATGGGATCTGTTTTGATCAGCCAGGCATTCCGGTAGATGCCACCAAAAAAAGTAAAATCGGCTGTTAAAGGAGGAATGTCAGCATCATATTTATTATCTACTTTGATCAATACTTCATTACTGCTGTTGTAGTTTACCAATGTCTCAACCGGGAACTGAAATGCTGTATAGCCTCCCTTGTGTGAACCAGCAATCTTCCCATTGATATAAACCGTTGTTTCCTGGTTTGCTCCATCCAGTCGCAAATAGATCTGCCTGCCGGTATCTGAAGCGTTCAAAAATAATTTTTTTCTGTACCAGCCAACACCCCTGTAATAACCAGGATCATCATCCATTACATCCGTTGTGTTCCAACTGTGAGGCAAACATACAGACTGCCAGGCCTTACTTTTTGGATCAGGAATTTTTCCAGTGGTTGAATCACCCTTCATAAATTCCCAGCCATCGTTAAAGCTGATCATGGTGCGAGACTGACAAGTGGATCGCAAGGCATTAAAGAACAGTATCCACACCAGAATGATTAATACAGGTAATTTTTTAAGCAGCATAAAGTTCTCTCCTGCCACGAGTTTACCCGCAGCGTAAGTGGTAAAAAAAAAACCGGGAATGAGCCGTCATTCCCGGGCTTGTCGTTGCTTATTTGATTTCTATAGGCCTCCTGAAAGCGGTGGAGAAAATATCTACATTATATTGACCAGCCAGGTTTTCCATGATCTGGATCTCGGTTTTCCGTGTACCTGCAGCAGGATTGTTAAGCAGTTTCACATAAATGGTATCCATTGCCCTTTCTGCTCTTGGAAAGGTAAAAGAGTATTTGCCATTAACAGGCTGTATGGGATTACCATTCTTATCAACAATAGCAAAATCAACTCCTACGGTGGCAGGGTTGGCAATTCCTGTATTATTAATTCCATAATAGGCTACCGCATCATAACTCCTGCTGAAAGAAGAATAAAACTGTACAGGAAATTTCAACAGGGCGCTTTGACTCCTGTTCACAGAAACCTGCGAATTGTTGTTAGGGATATAAGCCAGGTAATAATGATGATCGTATTCATGCAGACCAGCCGGATAATCCTTCTTTTCACAGGAAAAGAGTAGCAGCATTCCCGCACAGGCTGTCAGTATATTTTTTATTGCTTTCATTATTCAGAAATTTATTATTATTTCCAGTTGGGATTTTGTTTTACGTTACCACCACTTAATGTGATCTCATTGAACGGAATGGGATAGAGATAATCGCGATTGGCCTGGAATCTTCTTTTGCTTGCATCTTCAACAATAATCACCCGATCAGCATTCAGGTTAAGATTACTGGGGGAAGTATTGGGCCAGTCCGCCTCTACGAATTTGGCACCAAGCAATGATTGTGGCAAAACAGTTTCTGCTATTTTCCAGCGGATCAAATCAAAATACCGGAAGCCTTCCAGTGCTAATTCCACAGTACGCTCTCTTCTTATTTCCTCCCGCATGCTCAGGTTATTGGCAGCTACAAATGCATTTGTCAGTTTTGGAGCAAATCCTGCTCTTGTTCGCAATGCATTGATGGAGAGATTGAGATCGGCATCGCTGATGGATTCATTTAATTCATAGGTAGCCTCAGCATAGATCAACAGCACTTCACCATACCTGATCAATATCCTGTCCACCGTAGCAGAACCATTAATGGTTTGATCCAGGGTGCTGAATCCTTTTTTAGCAGCGAAGCCTGATCTCGCACCCAATGAAGTGGTAGGAACCCAGGGTCCTTTATAAGCATCCTCTCCGGCTTTGAAAACGGTAAATGTGAGACGAGGGTCTCTATTTTCAAGTATTGTGTTGTAACCGGGCTCATCGCCTTCCGGTACAAATTGTGCTGATCGTTTTGCTGACGGTGTATTATCTGTATTGAATGCAGGCAAACCATCGCTATATAAATATTGACGGATAAGGTTGCGTGTTGGTGCCATGCGGCCATTTTCAAGATCTCTTGAATTATTATGTCCCAATATCAGGTTGGTATTGGTTACTCCGAATATTTTAACCAGAATGTTTTCGGTATTGGCCTTTCCTTCCGCAACGTGCTGAAACAAATTACCATAGTTACTGTACAAGGCGTGCCCCTGCCCCATTACTTTTTTAGCTGCATCAATTGCTATTTGCAAATGAGGCTGCCAGGCTCCATCATTGTGAAATTTAGATCTGGTTCCTTCCCATAAACCTGCCCTTGCCTTTAATGCCCACGCTGCACTTTTTGTTACCCTGCCGTATTGAGCGGCTGGTAAATTTGCCTGCGTAGGCAACCATTCTGCTGCAAAATCAAGGTCTTTATAGATCGCAGTCATTACATCAGCACGAGGTGTACGAGGCATGGAAAGTTCAGGAGAACTGATATCGAGGGGAGCAAGAACCAGGGGCACATCACCATATCGTTGCACCAGCTGCAGATAAGCATATGCACGGAAGAAACTTGCTTCTCCTTTATACCGGTTTATGATCGCATCAGCCACCTTGGCCCTGTCTGCTTTTACCAGGATATTATTGGCAGTGAATATTTCATCATACCGGTCATTCCAGTCGGCACTTGTATTGGGAATAGTTCTATTACCAGTACTTATATCATTAGGGCCACCCTGGTTTACCGCGTCATCGGCCCGGTTATCTATCCAGTTGGCATCCAGTTGCTGATACAGGCGATTGGCCGCATTGACCAGATCTGTTTCTGAATTCCAGAAATTGGCGTCACTGAACTCGGATTCAGGAGTACGATCGATAGAACAACCGCTAAACACCAGGCTGGTTGTTACTATGCTAATTATTAGAAAGAATTTCGATTTCATGTTGCTGCATTAATTAAAATGAAAGATTAAGACCAAATGACACCGTACGATAGAATGGATAAGCTGTGGCATCCACATTATTACCCACTTCAGGATCAAATACGCTCAGCACTTTGGTGGTTTCCCAGAGATCCTGACCGGAAACATAAAGTCGAAGACTACGAATGAATTTTTTATTAATGGGAAGCTCATATCCCACCTGGATATTTTTCAATCGCAGGTAACTTCCATTCTGCGACCATCTGTCTGAAGGACGGAAATTATGTGCGCTGGTCTGGTACATCCTTGGGAAGAAAGCATCCGGGTTATCTGGTGTCCATCTGTCCATATGAATGGTCCATGGCATATCGGCAGTTCCGAGAATGGGAGAAAGCGTTCCTTCATTGATCAGGAATTTCCGTTTCATGGCTCCCTGGAAGAATACAGAAAAATCGAAGCCTTTCCAGTTTAATCCCAAATCAAAACCATAGGTATAACGTGCATTGGTTGTGCCCAGATAAACAAGGTCTCCCGGGTTCTCCGGAGTCCCTTCACCAGCAGAGATCACTCCATCTTTATTCAGGTCCAGGTATTTTATATCACCGGCATCAGTACTGGCAAAGAAGGGATATTGAACGGTTGTGCGATATTTATCAGCTTCTGCCTTTGATTGAAAGAATCCATCAGTTTTATATCCCCATACGCTGTTCAACGGATATCCTTCCAGCAGGTTCACCACACCACCGTTACCAATTGAATTGCGACCATCATATTTCACGAGCTTATTCTGGTTATCGGAGATATTAAATCCTACACGATACTCAACTGGACCAATATGATCCCGCCATTTTACGTCCAATTCAGCACCCCAGCTTTTCAGCTCACCGATATTTACACTTGACACAGCAATCCCAATAATATTTGGAACGTTCAGGACTGCCAGCATATCCTTATTACGTTTAATGTAATAATCTGCAGTAATGGAAAGCCGGTTCTTTAGCAATCCCAGGTCAACTCCGATATTAGATTGTTCTACGGTTTCCCAGGTCTTATCTGGTGAAGCCAGCGTTGAT
>CAMLGP010000330.1 GCA_946479535.1 uncultured Bacteroidota bacterium | reverse complement strand
TACCGGTGTAAATGCCTGTTTGAAATATCATACATTCTGGTCAGTTATTCATGGATTGATATCCATAAAAATGATGAACAATAACCCGGATATATCTGACGAACTGAATAAGATGGTACTGGATGATGCGATTGCCGGATTTATTAAAAACCTGAAACGATAAATTAATTTAAACATTATAACCCGCTATACATAACTGCTGTTAATAGTCTAACGATTATTCCACCCTGCCATTTTACGTACCACTGAAGATTACCTGACTGACCCGATAATCTATTATTAAGACAATCATTAACCTGGAACGGATCGCCGTTCCCTAAAGACTCATCGATATATGCAAACGAAAACCGACAACGAAAACACGCACATTTTGAGGGATTTTATCGTAGCGATCACTTACCTGGCAATATTGACCATACTGATCACTCTTGCCGTATTCATATCCGGATGCAATTCATCTGCAGGTAACCCCGCTTATGGACAAATGCCTCCTCCAGCACTTCCGGTGTTAACCGTGAATAATCAGGCAGCAACTACTTACAAGGAGTTCTCTGCTTCTCTGGAAGGAAGCAAGGATATAGAAATACGCCCGCAGGTGGATGGTTACCTTGATCAGATCTATGTGGATGAAGGTGCGCTTGTGAGAAAAGGACAGATACTATTTCGTATCAATGATCGCCCCTACCGTGAGCAATTGAACAATGCAAAAGCAACACTTGCTGCTGCCAAAGCAAATCTCTCCAATGCAGAGATCAATGTGGCAAAATTAACTCCACTGGTACAGAACAATGTGATTTCCGATGTACAACTTAAAACTGCAAAGGCCAGTCAGGATGCTGCTGCTGCCAGTGTTGCACAGGCACAAGCTATGGTGAGCAATGCTGAGATCAATACTGGATATACAGTGATCACGGCACCCGCTGATGGCTACGTAGGAAGAATTCCTTACAAAACCGGAAGCCTGGTTGGTACCACAACCCCTGAAGCACTTACTGTACTTTCTGCTGTAAAAGAAGTGTATGCCTATTTCTCTTTTAGTGAAAAAGATTTCCTTGAATTCAGCAATCAATTCCCTGGAAATACGATTGAAGAAAAATTAAAGCAGATTCCCCCGGTAGATCTCGTATTGGCTGATAATTCCATCTATCCTTTAAAAGGAAAAGTGGAAACTGTATCCGGTCAATTCAATAATAGCATGGGTGCCATCAGTTTCCGCGCAGCATTCCCCAATACAAATGGATTATTGCGTTCAGGAAACACTGGCAAGATCAGGATCCCCCAGGTAATAAGCTCAGCTATTGTTATTCCGCAGGAATCAACTTTTGAATTACAGGATAAAGTATTTGTCTTCTTACTGGCAGATAGCAATAAAGTAACCAGCGTACCCATTAATGTGGCAGGTACAAGCGGCAATTATTATTTAGTCGGCAAAGGAATAAACCCCGGACAAAAAATTGTTTATAGTGGACTCGATCGCCTGAAAGATGGCACTGTGATACAACCGGAACAATTCTCAATGGATAGTTTATTAAAAGCACGGCCTTTGTAAAGACTCGGATTTAAACATTACTAACAACACACAAATTTTTCCGGATGTTAAAACGTTTTATTGAACGGCCGGTGTTATCCACCGTCGTATCCATTATACTTACCTTATTGGGTATACTCTCCCTGTTCTCGTTACCCATTACTTTGTTCCCGGATATCGCTCCGCCCACAGTACAGGTTACTGCAACCTATCCAGGTGCTAACGCTGAGGTTGTTGCCAGGGCAGTAGCTACCCCTATTGAGGAAGCCATCAATGGTGTAGAGAACATGACTTACATGACCTCTACTTCCAGCAATGATGGTACCATGACGCTGAACGTTTATTTTAAGGTAGGTACCAATCCTGATCTTGCAGCAGTGAATGTGCAAAGCCGTGTATCAAAAGCGGTGAGCCAGATCCCGGCAGAAGCAGTTCAGGCAGGTATCTCCACACAGAAGCAGCAGAACAGTATGATCTTCGTTCCGTTGGTGTATAGTACAGATACTACTTATGATGAAACATTTCTACAGAACTATGCCAAGATCAATATCATTCCCGAATTGCAACGTGTTCCCGGTGTAGGCCAGGCCCAGGTGTTTGGTGCAAAGGATTATTCCATGCGTATCTGGTTAAATCCTGAGCGCCTTACTGCCAATAATCTTTCTACGCAGGATGTTCTGAATGCGATCAGTGAACAGAATCTGGAGGCTGCACCCGGCCGCCTGGGTCAGGGTAGCACCGCTTCCTTTGAATACGTTTTGAAATACAAGGGTAAGTTGTCAAGAAATGAAGATTATGAGAATATCATTTTGAAATCCTCACCAGATGGTTCTACCATTCGTCTTAAGGATGTGGCAAGAGTTGAATTTGGTGCTTTTGCCTATAGTGCCAATACAAATATTGCTGGTAAACCAGGTATTGGTATCGCGCTTTTCCAGACTGCTGGTTCAAACGCCAATGATATCCTTACTGCAGCAGACGCAGTAATGAAAAAAGCTGCCCAAAACTTTCCAAAAGGCATCGAGTATTTCAATATGTACAGTGCCAAAGAATTCCTGGATAGTTCAATTGGCCAGGTGGAAGAAACCTTGCTGATCGCCTTTGTCCTTGTGTTCCTGGTAGTATTCATATTCTTACAGGATTTCCGAGCAACACTGATCCCTGCAATAGCAGTACCCGTAGCCATCATTGGTACTTTCTTTTTCATGCAATTGTTTGGATTTACCATCAACCTGCTTACGCTGTTTGCGCTGGTACTGGCAATTGGTATTGTGGTAGATGATGCCATTGTTGTGGTGGAAGCCGTTCACACTAAAATGGAACGAACTGGCATGCCGGCAAAACAGGCTACCATTCAATCCATGAGTGAGATATCAGGCGCCATCATTTCCATTACGCTGGTAATGGCCGCCGTGTTCGTACCCGTTGGATTCATGCAGGGCCCCGCTGGTGTATTCTATAAACAGTTTGCGTTTACCCTTGCCATAGCCATCCTTATCTCGGCACTGAATGCCTTAACCTTAAGTCCTGCCCTATGCGCGTTGTTCCTTAAGCAGCCTGAACATCTGGATGCAGAGGGCCATGCAAAGAGAAAAGGAGTGTTGGGCAGATTCTTTAATGGGTTCAATGCAGGGTTCAGAGCTACCACCAATCGCTATAAACAAAGTATTAATTTCCTGGCCAAAACCAAATGGATTGCAATTCTCGGTTTATTGATCGTTGCTGGTGTAACAATATTCCTTGTAAAGAAAACACCAACTGGTTTTATCCCAACAGAAGACCAGGGCTTCATTGTATATTCTGTTAACCTTCCCCCAGGTGCATCATTAGACAGAACACAGAAAGTGATGGACAAGATCGATAAGATTTTGACTGACGTACCTGCGGTGGAAAGAAGAGGTGCTGTAACCGGTCTCAACTTTATCGCCAATGCCAATAGCTCTAACTACGCAATCGGATTTATCCGGATGAGGCCACACGGACAAAGAGGTCCGGTTGATAATATAGATGGAGTGATTGGAATGATTACCCAAAAACTAAGTGTGATCACCGAAGCAAGTGTATTCCTCTTCACCTTCCCCACGGTGCAGGGTTTTGGTAATACCAGTGGTTTTGAATTCATCTTGCAGGATCGTACCGGAGGTTCATTGGACAAACTGGCAAACACTGCTTATGGATTTGTAGGACAATTGTTTCAGCGCCCTGAAATTGCTTATGCCTTCACCACATTCAGTACCGGTAATCCCCAATACCAGATCAATGTAAATGAGGCGAAAGCAAAACAGTTGGGGATTTCCATATCTGATCTGTTAAAAACGTTGGGCGTTTATTACGGTAGCAGTTTTGCTTCTGACTTTAACCGCTTTGGTAAATATTATAGAGTAATTGTTCAGGCTGATGTTCCTTTCCGTTCTGATGCCAATACACTTAATAACGTGTTTGTGAAGAATAACCTGGGCCAGATGGTACCTGTAAGTACAGTAGTATCTCTTCAACGGGTGTACGGACCTGAAACAGTAACAAGAAACAATCTCTTTAATTCCGTAACTATAAATGGCACAACAAAACCAGGCTATAGTTCAGGCGATGCCATCAAGGCCATCCAGGAAGTGGCAGCCAGTTATCTGCCCAGAGGTTATTCTTATGATTTTACGGGTATGACAAGGGAAGAAACCAATGCAGGTTCTCAGCAAAGCCTGATCTTTATTTTGAGTATAATATTCGTTTACTTTCTGCTGGCAGCACAATATGAAAGTTATATCCTTCCACTGGCCGTTATCCTTAGCATACCAACAGGTATTTTCGGCGTATTTGCGTTTATCAACCTGTTTGGGATCGATAATAATATTTATGTACAGGTAGGATTGATCATGCTAGTTGGTCTGCTGGCAAAGAATGCCATCCTGATCGTTGAGTATGCCGTACAACGGAGAAGAGCAGGTATGACACTTTTACAATCTGCATTGGATGCTGCTTCTTTACGATTACGTCCGATCCTCATGACATCCTTTGCATTCATTGTAGGTCTATTGCCATTGACCTGGGCAAAAGGTGGATCAGCACTGGGTAACCGTTCAATCGGTACAGGTGCCCTTGGAGGAATGTTAA
>CAMLGP010000329.1 GCA_946479535.1 uncultured Bacteroidota bacterium | reverse complement strand
CGGGTAAGAAGCTGGAAGTCCTTCCGCTTTCCAAAGCTTTCCGCTACGTGAATATTCAATATGATAATACGGTGAGTCTTGATTCTGTGTCCATGTTGTATGAATATGCCGATGTAAAGCAGCGTGGCAATTTCAACTGCAGTGATGAAGAGATCAATTCCATTTACAAGATTGCCACGTATACTTTTCAGTTAAATACCCGTGAGTTCTTCATTGATGGGATTAAGCGTGACAGATGGGTGTGGAGCGGGGATGCCTATCAGAGCTATCTGATGAACTATTATCTCTGGTTTGATAAAGAAACAGCAGAAAGGACTATGCTGGCACTTCGCGGGAAAGATCCGGTTACTGCCCATATCAATACCATCATGGATTATACCTTTTACTGGTTCCTGGGCATCTATGATTATTATTTATATACAGGGGATATAAGCTTTATCAAACAATTTTATCCAAGGATGCAGAGTCTGATGGAATATTGTTTGGGAAGACGAAATAAAGATGGATTGATGGAAGGGTTGCCGGGCGACTGGATCTTCCTTGACTGGGCTGCCGGACTCAGCAAGAAGGGTGAGGTAAGTTTTGAACAGTTATTATTATGTCGCAGCCTGGAGACCATGAGCATTTGTGCCGGTCTCGCAGGTGATGCTTCAGGCCAAAAGCAATATCAGCAACAGGCAGATGAGCTGAAGAAAAAACTATTTGATTTCTACTGGAATGACAGCAAGCAGGCATTGGTGCATAGCCGGGTTGATGGTAAGCAGACAGACAATGTGACCCGTTATTCCAATATGTTCTCCATCTTCTTCAATTATTTTACTGAAGCGCAAAAGCAGGCAGTCAAAAAGTCTGTATTGCTCAATGATAATATTCAGAAGATCACCACTCCATATATGCGTTTCTATGAACTGGAGGCGCTCTGTGCCATGGGAGAACAATCTTATGTGCTCAAAGAGATGAAAGATTACTGGGGCGGAATGCTGAAACTCGGTGCTACCAGTTTCTGGGAGGAATATAATCCTACAAAAAAGGGTGAAGAACACCTGGCCATGTATGGAAGAAAATTTGGTAAGAGTCTTTGCCATGCGTGGGGTGCGAGCCCTATTTATCTGCTAGGTAAATATTATTTGGGAATAAAGCCGCTTTCACCTGGTTATGCAACTTATATAGTTGAGCCGGCATTGGGTGGATTAAAATGGATGGAAGGGAATGTGCCCACTCCGCATGGAGTTATTTATATACGTGTTACTACTTCTACTCTTAAGATCATAGGGGATGAAGGAACCGGCACCCTGCGTTTAAAAAGTAAGGTCAAGCCTTCCGCAGCAAATCTGGAATTTACTTCGGTGAATAACGATACTTATGAAGCAAGTATAAAACCTGGTGTTGAATACGCGGTTACTTACCAGGCATTTTAATAGTGAGATTGAAATGAACGATTATGAAAAAACTAATTATTATCCTGTTTGCAGCATTGGCTGTAAAAGCTGATGCACAGAATGCGTTGGTGAATACCTCGGCCAGTCCTTATGCCAAATTATCTGGTGTAGGGGTAGGTGATGTACAATGGACAAAAGGTTTCTGGGCAGAGCGGTTTGCTATCTGCCGAGATTCCATGGTTCCGCATTTATGGCGAACCTATACCAGTAAGGATATGTGCTATTCCTTCCAGAACTTTCGTGTAGCAGCAGGACTGGATACTGGTCATTTCCGCGGACCCTCCTTCCATGATGGTGATTTTTATAAAACGCTGGAAGCAGTAGCTGCCATGTATGCGGCTACGAAAGACAAGCAGCTGGATAAGTGGATGGATGATGCTATTGCAGTCATAGCAAAAGCTCAATTGCCAGATGGATATATTTATACCAAATCAATTATTGAGAAGAAGTCGACAGGTGAAACAAAAATGTTTGATAACAGTCTCAGTTTTGAAGCGTATAATTTTGGTCACCTGATGACGGCAGCCTGTGTGCATTATAGAGCTACCGGTAAAACCAGTTTTTTGGATATCGCAAAGAAGGCTACTGATTTCCTGATAGGATTTTATAATACTGCCACGCCAGAGCAGGCACGCAATGCTATTTGCCCTTCTCATTATATGGGCATCATAGAAATGTTCCGTACAACAAGGGATCCGCGTTACCTGGCACTCATGAAAAAGCTGATTGATATTCGGGGAACGGTAGAAGGAACAGATGATAATTCAGACCGTGAACCATTCCGTGAAATGGATAAGGTGGTGGGCCATGCGGTCAGGGCCAATTATTTATTTGCCGGCGTAAGTGATCTCTATGCAGAAACGGGTGATCAAAGCCTGATGGTGACGTTAAATAAAATGTGGGATGATGTGGTCAATCATAAAATGTATGTAACAGGAGGATGCGGTTCTTTGTATGATGGTGTATCAGTAGACGGAACATCCTATAAGCCCGATTCTGTTCAAAAGATACATCAGGCTTATGGTAGAGATTACCAGTTACCTAATCTGACAGCTCATAATGAAACCTGCGCCAATATTGGTAATGTACTATGGAACTGGCGAATGCTGCAACTTACCGGTGACGCAAAGTATGCGGATATAGTGGAGCTTGCGTTATATAATAGTGTATTGAGTGGTGTAAGCATGGATGGCAATAAATTCTTTTATACTAATCCACTGGCAGTCTCTGCAGAATTCTCCTATCATTTGAGATGGGAAGGAGGAAGAAGCCCCTATATCAGCAAGTCCAATTGCTGTCCGCCAAATACTGTGCGCACCATTGCTGAGGTAAGCGATTATTTGTATAGTCTTGTGGATAATGGTATCTATATAAATATGTATGGCAGCAATAAACTGGCAACCCATTTAAAAGACGGCTCCGCAATTAAACTGGAACAGCAGACCAATTACCCCTGGGAGGGAAATATTCCGGTGCTTGTACAGGAAATAACTACAAAAGAATCCACCATTGGTCTTCGCATACCGGGCTGGTGCAAAAGTGCTGATGTTAAGATCAATGGCAAATCAATACTGCTGAAGTTGGAAAGTGGCAAATACGCTGCCCTGAGACGGGTATGGAAAGCTGGAGATAAGATCGAATTGAAACTGGATATGCCAGTGACCCTGCTTGAATCCAACCCGTTGGTAGAAGAAACAAAGAACCAGGTAACGGTAAAGCGTGGACCTATTGTTTATTGCCTGGAATCAGCTGATCTAAAGCCAGGGCAAAAGGTATTTGATATTTCTATTCCTGCAAATGCGCAATGGCAGACTGTCCCTGCCAAAATTGATAATGGTAATATCATGGCGTTGCAGGGAACAGCAAGAATGGTTCAGCACGGTGATTGGAAAAATAGTCTATACAGAGAGGTAAATACAAAAATGCAACCGATCAGTATCCGGATGATCCCCTATTATGCCTGGGCAAATAGAGGAGAAACAGATATGACGGTATGGTTACCACTGATACGTTAATAATGGAAAGAATAATTGCTACATATCTTATTGAAACTCCGTTGGCGCCTGAAGAAGCTGCGCAGGTGTTGGCGGGTGAGCAGTCATCCGGAACTTTTGTAGCCATACCCGGCGAAACGGAAGAATTGAAACAACGGTTTGCCGCCAGGGTGGAAAGTGTGGAAGTAAAAGAGATTGTTTCCAACCCATCCTTACAGGGGGCAACAAGTAAAAGTGGTACTTATAACCGTGCTGAAATAAAAATATCCTGGAGTATTGAGAATTTCGGATACAATTTGCCGGTGCTGATATCTACTTTGCAAGGGAATCTCTATGAACTGCGACAGTTTACCGGGTTAAAATTGATTGACATTGAATTACCCTCTTCCTACGGAAATCATTATAAAGGACCTTCTTTTGGAATTGAAGGTTGCAGGAAATTGACGGCTGTGAGTGGACGTCCGTTAATTGGGACAATCATTAAACCAAGCATTGGATTAACAGTAGCAGAAACAGTTAATATAGTAAGTACGCTGACTGAAGCAGGAATTGATTTCATAAAAGATGATGAGCTTTTATCTTCTTCTGCCAATTCACCTTTTGAAGAAAGAGTAAGAGAGGTTATGAAAGTGATCAATGCCTGGGCTGACAGGACTGGTAAGAAGGTAATGTATGCTTTCAATATCAGTGGTGAGATTGATGAGATGCTACAACGCTACGAGACAATAGTAAAGCATGGTGGCACATGCGCCATGATAAGCGTTAATTCAACAGGATTGGCTGGTACCAAAAAGATATGTGATCAGGGGCAACTGGCTATTCATGGGCATCGCAATGGATGGGGTATGCTTACCCGTCATCCTTTGTTAGGGATTACATTTAAGGCCTATCAAAAAATATGGCGGCTGGCAGGGATAGATCAATTACATGTGAATGGCATTCAGAACAAGTTCTGGGAAAGTGATGATTCTGTGGTTGAATCCATTCAATCCTGCCTTGCTGAAATGTATACGCACAAAACAGTTTTGCCGGTTGTTTCATCTGGGCAGTGGGGTGGACAGGCGCCAGAGACTTATCGCAGGACCCACACAATTGATCTATTATATATGGCTGGAGGGGGCATTATGGCTCATCCAATGGGGCCTGCTGCCGGGGTAACAGCTTTACATCAAGCCTGGAATGCAGCCATGAATGGTATGAGTATTGAAGAAGCGGC
>CAMLGP010000328.1 GCA_946479535.1 uncultured Bacteroidota bacterium | reverse complement strand
GTACCCACACCACCCTCACTCATGCTTAACCCTTCCACCAATGTGATCATCAACCACGCAATGGCAAAGTTTTGTCTGAGTATTTCAAAAACCTGGTCGGCCTTTCCAATTATCACCACTTCGTACAGAGCCTCCCAGCTATTATAGCCGAGTGTTTTACATAGCTCGTACTCCTGCCTGTTAATGCTGCTCAGCACAGCCATGAACGAGGTCACGAAAAACGGCACAATACCAAATACCAGTAAGGATAATTTCAACTGGCTGCCATCCTGTGTCAACAGGGTAAAGATGAATATCAAACCTGTTAACGTAAGGTAACGGCATTTGATAATGAACTGCGCAATGCTTTTGAAAAATGGCATCACGGATAAATAGGAAAAGAACAGCGTGATCACAATGGAATAGAACATGGCTTTCATCGTCAGCGCAAGGCTCACCAGTATATTATCCATTAGCAATCTCGACTGTAACAATCCCCAGAAAGCCTCTGCCACATTTCCTGGCCTGGGAATCAATCCAGCCGCCATTGTGTGCCATAAGGTGATCGTGATCACAACCTGCAGTATCACCATGATGATGAATGTCTGCCGACTGATCATTTTATAGGGATGAAATATATTTTTCATTCTCATTCTTGTTTATGGTTTACACATACTTTTTAAGAAGGGTGGCCCCCAAAGGGGTCCACCCACATCACTCACTCCTTAATCACTTATTATCCATTTATTACCCATTTATTACTCTATTACTCACCCAATACTATTTCTACACGGCGGTTCTTGCTCTTACCAGCCTCTGTATTGTTATCAGCAACAGGCTTGCTGGATCCAAATCCTTTTGCCTCCACGCGGTTGCCGGTAATCCCCTTTTTCAACAGGTAATCCTTTACCGCATTTGCACGTTGCTCTGACAAGGGTTGGTTAACTACATCAGAACCTTTATTGTCTGTGTGGCCATACACTCCCAGTTTCAAACCCTCAGCTACAACAGCACTCTCAAATATTTCATTGAGGAGCTTATAGGATGAAGGCCTGATTGTGGCAGAACCTGTTTCGAACTCGATGCTGTATGATTTCGAAGAAACCTCAGCAGTGATCTCGTTCGCATACCTTGTTTCTATGGCCTTACCTTCCATCAACTCAGGGTGATTGGAGATCACGGAAAACAAAAATGATTTGTCAACCGCTTTCTCATAAGGCATAAAGGTTGGCATCATCGCCGGATACATTTTCACCATCAGGTTACCGAACGTATTGTATACCGCTTTATACCTGTCAATCCTGTCATTACCCAAGCCATAGGTGTTGGCCATATCCGCCAGGTTAAACACCATTGATCCACCAAGGTCTACCTTCAATCCCTGGATATCCTTTTCCTGCACACCATCATAATACTTCATCCAGTAGGCAGCATCCTTTTCGTTATAAACTTCAGCACTCACCTTTGCGGCAAATTCCTTTGCCTCGTTAAATGATCTAACCTGGTCACCAGCCTGTGCCAGTGCAATGATCATATTCTCGATATCTGTTCTGTGGTCATAAGCCCACTTCTTGATTGCGATGGTCTGGTTAGGCATCTGTGATGCATACTGCTTTGTGTTGGCAATAGTTACCAGTCCGCCTTTCTTGGTGGCTATGTTTACGTCACCAGGTGTCCAGGTGGCAACAGCATCCACACCTACCGTGGTATCCTTACCCGTTGTTTTACCATTCACTACAATCTTTCGCTTCTCTGAATAACCTGTGATGTACTTGGTAGGCGCATCAAGGAAGTCATTTGCAGCGATCAGATTAATAGCTGTGGCATCATACGTTGTTTCATCAGGGTTCACCTTTATTCCATTGTCACCGGCCCATTTCAACAATATGTTGATATCACCGTCACGTAATACACCGGCAACACATTTACCGGTCGCATTTTGAGGGTCCTGCTTCCATGCAGGAGGAGCCATTACCTGGTCTTCACCATAAGATTTACCGTGGGTAACGGGCAAAATGATAGGCTGATATTCAGGTCCCAGTGATTCAAGTTCTTTGGACAATGATGTCATGAACGCTGGCATACCATCACCCATAAAAGTGATCAGTACAGCAGTAGCATTCGGGTTGTTCTTGTAATCACTCGCAAATTTGGCAAGGTCAGCCATCTGCTTGTTACAGTCGTCCTGACGTACATAGGTTACGTCAAGTTTGGCATTGTCGAACAATGAACCTTTAGTAGTTCGCACACCACCATTTGCATACATTCCGGAGAACTGGCTGTTCCAGGCCATTCGTTCCCATGTTATTTGCAAACCACCGTTAACGGCTGGTGAATTTGTGGGTAAAGGAAACTTTACCGCATTTTCACTTAATGATGCATTTGATGCATCTGGCAGGGTTACTTTACCTACCTCTACTGATTGAGTTACTTCTTTCGGTCTTGCCTGGTACCAGCGCACACCAAGAATACCTGCAGCTACTACTGCAACAATGATTAAGAACTTTCCGGCTGGTTTTACTTTTACTGACATAGTTGTATGTTTTATTCTTTATATAAATTTTGTTTTCGGTTTTTTACAGGACATAGTTTGGACATTCGGCACTATCACACGGCTTTTTACCAGTGATATCCGTTTATCGACGGGTCATCGATCTTCCCTTCATGCAGGTGAGTCAGCTAATCAACTCACCGGTTTTCACACATGAATACCCATAGCGGTAAACAATTGGATTTTATTCCAGCAATCCCCGGTACCTGTCAGGGATGGATACGCCTTTCAGTTTGCCGCTGTCTTTATTGGCATCAAGCGCATCTTTGCCATAGTTGAAGTCTTTATTCAGGTCGAAACTGTTGATCAGATCTACGGCCTGGGCTGATTTAGCCTTGTCTTCCAGTATCTGGTCATCCATGAATCGGGAAGTAACATCGATGGCTGATTTGATATGACCGATCTTTTCACCGATCCTTTCTTTCAATATCGCCAATGCTTTTTCCGCATCACGGTTCAGGTCATCATCACCCTTAAAGGCCTTCATGGCACTGCTCACCGCAGATAGACCAGTTGTTACTGAATAGTACAGGTCTTTCTTTGCTTCCAGGTCAAGCTTCGCATCTTCCAGCATGATACCGCTCTCTTCATAAGCCATATCAGCGAATTTGGTCAGCTTGTCAAGGTCACCCACAATCGGAGTTACATTATCAATATATTCGCGGCAACGCAAAACATTGTTTGCATACAGGTCTATTTGCCTGGGATTGCCTTTCTCCGTTTGCAGGATCTTTACCTTCTGCGCATTCAGCTTCAATTCCTTTTCCTTTTCATTGAGCTTATCCATTAACTCAGATTGCTTGCCTTTCAGTCTGGAACTTTGCTGGAAAAGCGTCTTCCGGTCTTTATAACCCTGATCAATCTTGGCTTCAAGAATGTTGAACGGGTTTAGCTCGATCGCTATACCAATTGTATAATTGGCGATGAATTCAGAGAAGTATTTCAATGCTCTCCAGAATTTTTTGTTTGTTACGATCATGAGCAAAAAACCCAGGACAGCGCCACCAATAACAAGGTTCACCAGGTTCCAAGTTACTGTTACCAGCCAGGGTAACACGAATGTGAGGAAACCATAGCCCAGTCCTGCTACCAACGATAATCCTATTACCGTTGTGGCAAGATTTTTTGGCTCGGAAAACCAGCCGGGTCTTTTAATTTGTTTCAAAGTGTTGTTCATGTTTGTGGTTTTTAGTTTATGTGTTGTTTAATTTTTTCTATATCCTTCGCAATTCTCATTTTCATAGTTTCTGATTCCCGTTTGTAGCTTCCGCTATTGCTTTCAATCTTCTCTTCATTTTCCCGTATCTCCCCTGTCAATAGTTCAATCTGCCTGTACAGTTCATTGATCTCAGTTTTGAGTTGTTCAATGCGTATAGCCTTCTCATCAGTCTCTTTCTTTTTTAAGAAGACCTTTTCCTGTAATGCTGCATCCACAGTTGAACTGAAGTTTGCAGCGTCTGCAGTCAATATCCGGAGATACTCACCTGCAGTTGATAACAGCTTTGCCTTATCAAGGCCCTGTACACTCAGGCCAGCAAAGGCAGCTACATATCTTGATCTATCATCCGGGATGCTGCTCATCGCCTCGATCATCTTCGAAAACTCGAAATAATCAGGGCCAGGAAGATTTGCATCTCTGAACAGTTTTTCGAAATACTGTACGAACCTGTCACCCCTTTCAACAGGCTGGTAAGTCTTTTCTGTTGTTTCTGTATTAACAGGCGTTTCTTTGGTGGATTTAACGGGAGCAGGTTTCTCCTCCTCTTTTAACTCCACAAACGCAGACAGGATCTTTTTTCCAATGCTTGCCATAATGGTTGTTTTTGTTTATTAATAAACCAGGGCCACCAGCTACCAGCCAATGGCTGTCAGGTTTTACTCATTTATTATTCCTTCCTTTCCGCAAGTGATCAATATTGCAGGCAAGGGGAAAAAAATAACTGCTTTGTTATAATTCCATCGTGCACGCAATGAATCCAATTTTTGTTTCTTGAATTTGATTGCGTCCTTGATTTTTTTATTCCTGCAATGATTAAGGGCAATAAGGAGCCCCAGGCCAATAATCACGCATGCGATTAGTCGGCGCATAACTTTAAAAGTTTACGTTGGTTAATTACTGCTTCC
>CAMLGP010000327.1 GCA_946479535.1 uncultured Bacteroidota bacterium | reverse complement strand
TTACTTGCAGCAGGGGAAACAGGTAAGATCGTGAATGTAAAAAAAGGGCAGTTCCTGAGCGGGCCCTCCATGAAATTTGCAGTTGAAAAGATTAAAAGCACTGGCAATACCTCCATCATGCTTACTGAGAGAGGTACTACTTTCGGTTACCAGGACCTTGTAGTTGATTATCGTAATATCCCCTGGATGAAAGAACATAAAACGCCAGTCATCATGGATGTTACCCACTCCCTCCAACAGCCCAATCAAACCTCTGGTGTAACGGGTGGTAACCCTCAACTTATCGGCACCATTGCCAAGGCCGCTATTGCAACCGGCGCAGATGGAATATTTATCGAAACACACCCTAATCCTTCCAAAGCATTGAGTGATGGCGCAAATATGCTGAAGCTTGACCTGCTGGAAGAACTGCTCAACAAATTGGTAGCCATAAGGAAAGCTGTTGTGGAGTAATGTAGAAAAGAGTTTTGAGCAGGATTTCGAAATTTTGGGATTTCGAAATTGGGATTTTGGAATTTCTCCCGCTGATAGCGGGACCAATTCCAAAATTTCAAAATATCCTTTATCTCAGATCTACCTCTTCTACACCAGGATATTTACCCTTATTGAAGGAGAAAATATTATCTGCCAGCGGTGCATTTGTTTTCATGCTGCTAACCGTATAGGTGTACCGGTTGCCCCCATTTTCCAATACCCTTGTGCTGTAAATGGTCTTTGCATTCTTGTCAACCAGCAGATAAACCTTATTAAAAGATTTGCTTTTATCAGTTGGGGTCATCTCAATTTCCTGAAATGTTTTGGCGCCAGATTTCTTTTCACCATTTAACATATAGAGAAAATCCTTATCGTAGAAATTGGTAAATAATTTCTGAGGGGTAATGGTTGAACCGGAAGCATCCAGGTTGCTGATGGTTACTTCATTGGAACCTTTGTCATAATTCCAAACGGTCTTACCATCTGAGAAAATTTCATTGCCTCCAAAGCTCACCTTATATTTGGTGCCTTTCATCAATATGGTTCCTGTCTTGCTCGACAGAACTTTACCGGATGCATTTTCTACCTTATAGGAAAATCCGGCCTGAACTGATGAAAAGGTCTTGAATTTAGAGCTAACTGCATCCAGCACCTTCTTGGCTTCAGGATCATTTTTTGCTTCCTTAGGATCGGATTGGGCCGTAGCAGCAAAGCCTGACACTAATAAAACCACAGCTATGTAAAAAGTCCGCATGATTGTTAATTTAATTTTAAATGATCTGCCCAATACCCTGAAAAGGCGGGCAAAAATAAGTAATTCACGCTATAACGTTAAAAGACACACAATGATTGTACCGGGTTGCAAGTGACTGTTTTCTTAACAGTTTACTATCCCAGGGCATCAAGATGCTGTTCCAGCTCTGCCTCATTCCGGATCAATACGTCCCTGGCCTTGCTACCCTGGCTGGGGCCAACAATACCCGCCGCTTCCAGCTGATCCATCAACCGGCCAGCCCTGTTATAACCCAATTTCATCCGCCGCTGCAGCAGGGAGGTAGATCCTACCTGGTTCTGGACAATAAGACGGGCTGCATCATTAAAGAGAGAGTCACGGTCCGCAAGATCAAAATCCTTTCCTTCCAGTTCTTTTTCATCAATGTACTCCGGCAACAGGAAAGCCTGCGGATATCCCCTTTGTTCAGCAACAAAATCAACAATGGCTTCCACTTCTGGGGTATCAACAAAAGCACACTGCAAACGGTTAAGCTCCCCGTTATTGGATATCAACATATCTCCTTTTCCGATCAATTGCTCGGCACCACCTGAATCCAAAATGGTACGACTATCAATTTTGGAAGAAACTTTAAACGCAATTCTTGACGGGAAGTTGGCCTTTATGGTACCGGTGATAATATTTACGGATGGCCGCTGGGTAGCAATGATCAGGTGAATACCAACCGCTCTTGCCAACTGTGCAAGTCGAGCAATAGGCATTTCAATTTCCTTCCCGGCAGTCATGATCAGATCAGCAAACTCATCTATTACCAGCACAATGAAAGGAAGGAACTGGTGCCCCTTTTGAGGATTCAGTTTACGTTTTATAAATTTCTCATTATACTCTTTAATGTTCCGGGAACCTGCTTCCTTGAGCAGATCATAGCGGTTATCCATTTCAATGCAAAGCGCATTCAGCGTATGTACCACTTTTTTGGTATCAGTGATAATCGCATCCTCTTCTCCGGGCAGCTTGGCAAGGAAGTGTTTTTCGATATGCCGGTATATACTCAACTCCACTTTTTTGGGATCGATCAATACAAGCTTTAACTGGGAAGGATGTTTCTTGTACAACAGGGAAACAAGAATGGCATTTAAACCTACTGATTTACCCTGTCCGGTGGCACCTGCCATCAACAGGTGGGGCATTGCGGTAAGATCTACAATGAAATTATCATTATCGATCTTTTTGCCGATGGCAATTGGCAGACTGTAATTATTATGCTGGAATTTTTCCGAAGCCAAAAGTGTTTTCATACTCACCACCGTCTTCTTCACATTCGGCACTTCAATACCAATGGTGCCTTTTCCAGGTATCGGCGCAATGATCCGAATACCCAGGGCAGCTAGACTCAATGCAATATCATCTTCCAGGTTCTTGATCTTTGATATCCTAACTCCAGCTGCAGGAACGATCTCATACAGTGTAACAGTAGGCCCCACGGTGGCGCTGATCTTTTGTATCTCTATCGAATAATTCCTGAGCGTGGCAATGATCTGGTTCTTATTATTCTCCAGTTCATTGGCATCCTGGATGATCTTTTCACTACCATGTGTTTCCAGCAGACCTAGCGTAGGATACTTATAATCGCGCAGATCAAGCGTAGGCTCATATGGAGGAAGATTCTCAACATCAGGCTGCGGTTCTTCAGAAGGTTCTTTATCCGGCATTGATTTGATCTCCAATTGCAGATCAAGGCCTGGGTTCTTTGGTGTATCAACAGGCGTTTCAACAGGAGTTTCAGCTACCGGCTCCTGTTCTGGCGGAGGTGGCTGCGTTTTCAACTTATCATAAACTGTGGTCTCATGTTTATGGAACAGATCATTCACGATCTCTTTTTCTACCATGGAATCTTCTTCTTCCAGTTCCTCTTCCGGTTCATCCTTTTCCACCACTTTAAAATCCTGCCATTTGGGTTCTTCCGTAACAACCGGTTTCATTGGTTTAACGGGCTTTACGGGATTAACAGTAACCACTTCTATATCCTCTACATCATCTGGGATATGCTCTCCTGTAACCTCTTCTATGGGATCAACCTTATTCTTTTGCGGCAGATTGAATGCAGGGTTGAATTGCCATATAATGTAACCAAGTGCCAGCAGGAACAGTAAAGCAGCGGTGCCAAAAGTACCTACTCCACCAACCAGCCATCTGCTGATCATGGCCCCCACTCCACCCCCATAAGGAAAATCACTTCCCGATAGTACAAAAGCCAGCGAAGTAGATAATACCAGCAAGCCGATAGTTACATATTTCAGGTTCTTTGAAATAGAGAAAACCTTTTTACTAAATAGCTTGTTTACCCCCAGCACAAAAAAGAAAGTGCAGATCAACAGGGAGGCAATTCCAAATCCTTTATAAATGAAAAAATGGGAAAGATAAGAACCCAGCCGGCCCAGCAGATTGGCAACTTTTATATCACTGTCAAACAGAATGCTCGCACCCCCACGAAATACCTTATCCTGGTCTTCCTTCCAGGTAAAAAAATAGGAAATAAAGGCTATAAACAGAAATATGGAAACTAGCAGGCAAACTGCTCCAAAGATCTTCACCGTCCTTTCATCCCGGGCCACACTACCCAGTTTGATCTTCTCCTCTTTTTCAGGTTTCCATCCCCCTGACCCCGTTTTCTTAGGTTTATTCCTGCCGGCTTTTGCAACGTTCTTTTTCGACTTTTTGGCCATAAAAGCAAAGATAGTATGAATTTATAGGGTGGAATGGAGATTGGGAAATTTTGGAATTGGGAAATTTCTTTGGGGCCAGGGTCCCCAAATACTGGTGCTTATTATAAAGCGAAAACCAGAGGGATCAACCTGATAAAATTTCCCAATTTCCCAATTTCAAAATGCCTGTTTCCATTTTAAAAATGCCCGTTTCCATTTTAAAATTACCTCAAAGTGGTATTACTGAAATTATTAAATCAATTTTCAAGGCAGTACATTTGATTGATTCTTCCTTTCTGGGAACCCGATTCATGAAACTGCTTAAATATTTAACACCACTACTGCTAACGATCACCTGGGTCAGCCAATTGCTTGCACAGGATTCACTGTCCCGCACTCCCAAAGGTGTGGATGTTGCCAGTATTAATTTGACCAGGACCTTTTCCAAAAATTTCGGATATACCTATATGGACCGGAATGCTTCCCTTCCGGCAGTTTATCCATCCCTGACCTTTAAACGGAATTACAGGGGTTTTATTCCTAATAATTCTGTTACAAAGAAAGCCATCGTCCGCTTTGCCGTTTGCAATTCCAGAGATACCGCTATCAGTGTCTGGTTCTTTCCCGGTCTTTATTTCTGGAATGTTCAGCTATATAAAGCCAATGGTAACCGGTTAGAGGTTCTCCCGTCCATAAAACCGGAAAATGAGGATAATATCTCGTATCGCTATCTCACCGTTCAGCCGCATGA
>CAMLGP010000326.1 GCA_946479535.1 uncultured Bacteroidota bacterium | reverse complement strand
ATTTCGCAAGCATTTTTGCCGTACTTCTGACAATCTACATCCGTATATTTGATAATAAAACCAACCAATATGAACACCCGTCGTGATTTCCTTCATAAGCTTACCGCTGCATCCATAGCGCTCCCTGTATTATCCGCATTCAATTCAGAAGAAAAAAAATACGCTCCTGGCAAAAAATATGACGGTCCCGTATTGCGCGTTGCGATCTGTGGATTGGGAAGTTATGGTACACGGGTAGCAGATGCCATGCAGGCCTGCAAGCAGGCGAAACTGGTGGGTGCAGTTAGTGGCACTCCATCAAAGCTCACTAACTGGCAAAGTAAATATGGCATTCCTGAAAAGAATTGCTATAACTACGAGAGCATGGATGAGATTAAGAATAATCCTGACATTGATGCAGTATATGTGACCACTCCTAATTCTTTGCATAAGCCACTTATACTCCGTGTTGCAAAAACTGGCAAACATGCAATCTCTGAGAAACCAATGGCGGTTAATGCAAAAGATGCGCAGGATATGGTGGATGCCTGCAAGAAAGCCGGTGTTAAATTATTGGTGGGATACAGAATGCATTTTGAGCCAAAGACGCTGGAAGTTATTCGCATGCGTAATGCTGGTGAAATGGGAAAGATCCTTTTCTTCCAGGGATTAACAGGTTTCCGCATCGGTGATCCTACGCAATGGAGGCTGAATAAAGAACTGGCAGGTGGTGGATCTATGATGGATATTGGTATCTATTCAATTAATGGAGCGCGGTATATGGTAGGTGAAGAACCGATCTGGGTAACTGCACAGGAAACCAAAACGGATCACGTAAAGTTTAAAGAAGGGGTAGATGAAACCATTACTTTCCAGTTTGGATTTCCCAGTGGCGCACAGGCTTCCTGTCTCTCTACTTATAATATGAATAACCTGGACAAGTTTTTCCTCAATGGAGAAAAGGGTTGGGCGGAGATGGTGCCTTCTACCGGATACGGACCCATTAAAGGCCGTACCAATAAAGGTGAATTAGACTTCCCTCATGTTACCCACCAGACTGTGCAGATGGAAGAGTTCTCCGCTATTCTCCTGCAGGGCAAAAAACCTCCTGTGGCAGTTGATGGAGAAGAAGGTGTAAAAGACATGAAGATCATTGATGCCATTTACCATGCTGTGAAGACTGGGAAGAAGGTTGCGTTGAAACTTTAATTAGGTTTTATTATCTGGTATTTACCGCTCAGGTGCATCAGGCTGAATAAATACATTAATCCATCATAATAAGGATCAAAGTAACCGTCATCAAAGGGTTCAAGCTTTGCATTCCAGGATTGGATCCCTCAAAGAGATCATGCCAGGCTTTTGCCACTTTCTCATCAATGGCTGCCTGGCTATAGCCTGCTTCGCGAAAAACATTCCGGTATACGCCGGTATAGAATGCAGCTTTATTAGCTTTAGATTTTTGTGCAGAAAGAATAACCGGTGACGCTACTGCCGTTACAATTAACAGGGATAAAATAGTCCGCTTCATTTTGCTTTATTTGGGAACAGCAAAATAATCAATTGACAGCTCTAGAAAAATTATAGCAGGAGGATAGTTTTTGTCGCAGGGTAATTACCAGATCACTCCTTATTGCCATTGTCTCCCATTTTCATAAGATTTCTGCCAAGAACCAGGACCTTCAGGCCTTTTCGTTTAAGAGAAATATGTGCCTGCTTTTGTTCATGGCTCACTGCATCGCGACTATAAACTCTGAGCACATCCTTATAAGAGATTACTCCCACTACTGTTTTATCCTCTTTAGATAGAACCGGAAGCACATCAGTATTCTGAAGTGTCATAATGGAAACAGCTTCACTCAGGGTGTTTTCAGGGTTAACAAAACCCTGAGGTTGAAAAGCAAGGTTGGCAACGGGCAGGTCATCCTTTTTGTTATCACCCAGCAGATCAAGCACATTGATCAGTCCCACATATTTTTGATCATTATCCACCAGCACAAAATGATGATCAGCAGGCCTGCTTTTGCGATTGATCACCTGCTTTGCTTCGGCGATCTTCATCTGCTCATTGAATAATAGCTTATCATTGGGAATGGCATCCTGCACAGTGATCCTCTTCAGGAAATCAGGTTCAAATGACATCGGTGTTTTTATTCCACGCCTTACAATCTTTTCCGTCATAATGGTGTTTTCCATAAACAGGAAAGAAATGATATAGGCTGCAGTACAGGCCGCCAGTAACGGAAGCAGGGCATTTGCCTGACCGGTTGTTTCCAATGCAAATACAATTGATGTGAGCAGCGCTCTTGATGCACCGGCAAACATGGCCGACATTCCAATTAATGCAGCCAGTCCCAATGAGATCTCTAATGCAGGAAATAGAGAATGCAACGCGGTCCCCAGTAATACGCCACAGGCTCCGCCAATAGTTAATAATGGCGCCAGCGTTCCACCGGAGGTACCGCTTCCCAGCGCCAAAGCCCAGGAAAGGAATTTTAGAAAGCAGAGGGATAACACCATTTTTAAGGGTGCACTACCAGACAATAAAGTGGTTATATTATCATAACCAACGCCAAGCGTGTGTGGAGCAAAATATCCCACAACACCAACACACAATCCTCCTATTGCCGGCCACCACATCCAGTGAATAGGTAAATGTTCAAACAGATCTTCGATCCAGTATACCGATTTTGTTACCATAACTGCTAATAAACCGATAACAATACCGATGGCACTGTATCCCAATAATTCATAATTACCGGGAAGCTGACGGATAATAGGTACGGAAAAAACGGGCCCTGCTTCAAACAGAAAATGGTGACCGGCTGCACCGGTGATACAGGCGAGTGCAACAGGAATTATGGAACGAGGTGAGAATTCAAATAATAATAATTCAATGGCAAGAAATACTGCCGCGATGGGGCTGCCGAATATGGCAGACATACCTGCTGTTGCTCCTGCCACCAGTAATACTTTGCGTTCACTATGGGTTATTCTTAATACCTGTCCGATAGTTGAACCCAATGCTCCCCCGGTAGCAATAATGGGACCTTCTGCTCCAAAGGGCCCACCTGTTCCGATAGCCAGCGCTGCGGATAATGGTTTTAAAAAAGTAATGGAAGGTTTGATCCGGCTCTTATTGGTCAGTATCTGTTCCATTGCCTCCGGAATCCCATGTCCGCGAATAGCCCTGGATCCAAACAATGCCATGAGGCCAACCAGAACACCACCAATAACAGGGATGGCAATGACAAACCAGCCCAATGAATTTGCGGCGGGGCTATGATTGATAAAAGAGAATTGTCCAAAGAAAAACAGATTGGTGACCAGGTTTATCAGGAATACCAATAGTTTGGCGATGATACTGACACAAACTGCGATCAAAATTGCATAAACGGAAATCCTGACAAGCCGCGTTTTATCAGCAGCCCGGCGCAGGAAATTCTCTTCATTCAGATTTTCTTCCAGAGAAACGGAAATGGGAATGCCATTCCCAAAAAACTTGTTATTGCTCATTATCCTATCTGTACTTGCTTTAAATAATGGACGATCCCCTTCTTACCAGGAGAGGAACGCATAAGACTGCCAGACCAGTAATGATCACAATGGCAGCAAAGAGCTGATGAAACTCGTGGTTTAGCAAAGGATCATCACTGCGGTAAACATGAAGGGCAAATCGTAAACAAAGAATAGCAAGCAATCCGAATAGTATAATATAGACCAGCGCCGGCTTCTTGATGAATTGTGCCAGCAATGCGTAAATGGAGCCTGCAGCCAGGGTGAGAAGGAGGGTTCCAAATATTAGCGTAGATACATTTATAATGGTAGAAAGTTCAAACCCGGTGGATTCACGATACATCACATCATAAAAAATATTGAATACAGTGGCTATTATTCCAACAAATAATCCTGCCATCATCGGGCGGTATACATTTGGGCCTGCATATTTTTCTTCCATGGTTAAATGCTTGAATTCTCTACAAAAATATGACATAAATCATACTTTAAGAAGTAAAATCCACCTTTATATGTAAATACCTTAGTTTAAGCTATATTACGCAGTGTTTTAATACTTTATTATGCCCCGGATACCGGTTTCCTGCAATCTTCAGCACTGTTTTTTATGCAAGCACAGCCTGGCTGGGTGGATACCGGCTATTGCTGCCAATAAGAAGAATATTACTTATAAAAAAGGCGCTCTCATAGCCAAAGAAGGTGAACCTGTTAAGGGTATTTTCTTTTTATACGAAGGAGTAGTGAAGGTTCACCGGCATTGGGATAATAACCGGGAGCTGGTGCTGAGTTTTGCCAAAGCTGGTGATATAGTGGGATACCGTGGATTGGGAGAACATAAGATCTATCCGGTTTCTATTACCGCTCTCCAGCCAGCTACCATGTGCTTTGTTGATCTTTCATTTTTTGAAGCCTCATTGGGTGTTAATCACCAGGTGACCTATCAACTCATGAAATTATATGCCAGTGAATTAGAGGAAGCGGAGAAGCGGATGAGAAATCTGGCATTGATGGATGTGAATGGCCGGTTATGCGAAACGTTATTGTTCCTTGAAAAACGATTTGGGAAATCAAGATCAGGCTTTATTAATTTGTTGCTGAGCAGGCAGGACCTGGCTTCTTATACCGGAACTACTTATGAAACGCTTTTCAGGACAATGGCGGAACTGGTGCGGAAGAAAATCATTAAGCTGAA
>CAMLGP010000325.1 GCA_946479535.1 uncultured Bacteroidota bacterium | reverse complement strand
TATAAGGTATAATTAGCGCCCTTCCAGTTTTCGTTAAGAAAAATGGGAAATTTATAACCGAGTGCGGCAAGCTTTTCTATATGTGTGATGATATCATTTACGGAATCATAGATCTTAAGGAGATCTTCTTTTCGTTCAAATACGCGACTATCCCTGTAGTAATCGATCTGCTGCAGGGTACTGTCAACACTACTCAGGTTCCAGATCTCAGTAGATGACACCTGGCAATAGGCCTCTGCTACTTTACGCCCAATTGTTTTAAGTGATTCCGGGATCTTATCTATCGAAAACTTTTCATTGACCAATTCTGGATAGCTAAGAATGGTCTTCATGAAAAAGAAGAACTTGAAAGCTGCCAGTTCAGGTATCTGGAAATGATGGAACAGGGGAACATCCTTATTCAGAAAATAGAATTCCGCCTTTCCCGAAGCCTGGATCATCTGCAGATCAGCCAGCATCTTTTTCAGGTACATCTCAAAATGGAAATTGGCCGGACTGACCAGTTTACCAGAAAAAATGTAGTTGTCTGTTTCGAGATTAAAAATGCTGTCGAGGGAAATGTTATAATGAACACTCAACTTTTGTACCTCGTCAAAGGCCAGCGGTTTCTCACCGCGCATTCTCCTGTAAACGCTGTCATTACTGATCTCAAGGAGGTTGGCTACTTCATCAACGATGGATAAATGTTGGGGCAACACATTACGGATCTGGTTAAAGAATACCTGTTGTACGCCGGAGGATGCCATGTAGTTGGTTTGGTAAGAAATGCAAATGCGATACACCAGAATTAGTAAAATACGTGTATCCCCCTAAAAATAGAGGCGAATTTTGCATTAATCAATACCGTCTTGCCGCAATTTTTACCAAAAATGGATATTTTTTACTTGAATACCGCGGGCCGCCGCGCAGGTCAATTAGGAGTCGGCTTTTGGAAATGGTAAGTTTAGGTAGTCAACCAATTTACCACCAAAGCTCTTTTTATGAAACCGATACTACTGCTCTCCGCCCTTTTTGCATCCAGCCTAACCTGTTTAAATGCCCAGATCGATAGTTCCGCTTTACTTTCTCCTCCCCTTAAAAAACATATTACCAGTTATGCATCCGTCAGGCTTAACAGCGGCCTTGTAACCAGGGGATGGCTGTACCAGGTAAATGATTCCCAGTTAGTAGTTCTCCATGCAAAAAAATTCCGCTTAAGGAAACTGACGGAGCAAGATTATAATCCGTATGATCATACCAGCATCATGGCTGTTGATCAGATAAAATCGCTCTCCGTCCAGAGAAAAAATCCAGGATTGAGAGGGGCTCTATTCGGTATTGGTTTAGGTGTGCTAACAGGTGTAATTGCCGGTTATGCTGAAGGAGATGATCCCATTATGCAGTATAGTGGATCAGACATCTTTAGTGGTATTGCTGTTGCATTAAACAATGCATTTGCCATGACCGCCGGTGAAAAAGCATTTACCTATGGGGCATCCCTTGGCGCAATAGGAGGAATAATTGGCGGCATTACTGGTGCACTCGCCAAAAAGAAATTCATAATCGGGGGCAGGAAAGAAAAATTTCATGACCTCCAGGGAGAATTAATGAGAAGACTGGTGGTTGTTCAATAGTTATTGGTTTAAGCGCTGGCGTAATACTTCATAAAGTAGCATACCTGCTGCTACAGAAACATTCAGGCTTTCAAAATCCCCTTGCATGGGGATTTTTACTTTTTCATCACAGATCTTCATCAATGCTGGATAGATCCCTTTTTCTTCGCTTCCCAGCACAATAGCACAGGGAATGGAAAAGTCACAATCAAAACTATTTCGTGCAGCTTTCATTTCACTGGCGAATACCGTAATGCCATTCAAATGCAATTCATCAACTGCTTTCATTAAACTGTTGACCCTGCAAACAGGGATCTTCTCCAGTGCACCGGCAGATGTTAGTATTGCATCTTCATTCAGCGCTCCTACTCCTTTATCAGGAATGATGATGGCATGCACCCCTGTACAATAAGCGGTACGGGCAATGCCTCCGATATTGCGGATATCAGTGATGCCATCCAGCAAAAGAAATAAAGGAGTTTCACCCTTTTCCACAATGAAAGAGATTACCTGCTGAAGATCCTGGTACTGCACCTTCGCGATCTGGGCCACACAACCTTCATGATCAGTAATGTTAAAGCTATTGAGTTTGGCTACTGGTACATAATTTACAGGAATACCTTCCTGCGTTGCCAGTTTTTTAATTTCATCAATGTCTTTTCCAGTGGCCCTTGTATCAAGGTAGATGCGATCAAGCGCCAGACCGGAACGAATGGCATCTGCCACAGCCTTCCGGCCAATAACCAGTGAGCTTTTTTTTGGACGATGTGGGTGTCTGAAATTCTTCACGGCGCAAAGATGAAGGAAAATGCGTTATAGTTTTCCTTCCAGTTGCATGAGCTTTACTTTCTGAAGTGCAGCCACAGTCATAGAATCTGATATCTCTCCCCTTTCAATCATTTGAAAAGACTCATCCAGGGATACTTTTTTGACTTCCAGCTTTTCCGTTTCGTCAGGCATGGCTGTGTGCTGCTCCAACCCCCGGGCCAGGTAGGTATAGGAATATTCATCAGACACACAGTTTGAAAGATGCATATTTAAAATTAAGTTCCATTGGGCTGCTTTCAGGCCGGTCTCTTCCAGTAATTCGCGTTTTGCTGATTCAAGTGGTTCAGTGTCCAGATGCCCACCACCTTCTGGAATTTCCCAACTGTATCTATCGATAACAAAACGGAATTGACCTACCAGATAAAGATTCATGTCTTCATCCAGGGCCACAATACCAATTGCAATATTCTTGAAATGGACCTTGCCATAGATGCCCTTTCCTCCGTTGGGATTGATCACTTCAAATTCAGTAACTCTGATCCAGTTATTGTCATACTTTTCTTTTGAACCAAGTATCTTCCAGGGGTTTTCTGTCATTTTGAAATTTTGTCCCGCCGTTGGCGGGAGTTAATTGAGGAATTGAAGCTGCAATTTAATAATTAAAAAAGCCCGTTAGCTTTTGTAAGCAAACGGGCTATAAAATTTTCCAATTTCAAAATTTCAAAATCACTTTAAATTGAAAGCCTTCTTCACTTTACCTACATAGTCCAGTTTTTCCCAGGTGAAGAGTTCAACCTTGCGGTTTACAGTCTTTCCATCTGGAGAGGAAAATGTTTTTTCAACTATTTCAGGTTTGCGGCCCATGTGACCATAGGCAGCAGTTTCACTATAAATAGGATTACGCAATTTCAGGCGCTGCTCAATGAAGTAAGGACGCATGTCAAATACTTCCTGTACTATTTTTCCTATCTGGCCATCAGAGAGATTTACCTTGGCCGTGCCGTATGTATTTACATTGATGCTGGTTGGTTCAGCCACACCAATAGCATAGGAAACCTGCACCAGCACTTCATCACACACTCCTGCAGCAACCAGGTTCTTGGCAATATGGCGGGTAGCATAAGCAGCACTGCGGTCAACTTTGGAAGGATCTTTTCCGCTAAAGGCGCCACCACCATGGGCACCCTTGCCACCATAAGTGTCAACAATGATCTTTCTTCCTGTAAGGCCGGTGTCACCGTGGGGACCACCTATTACAAACTTGCCTGTTGGGTTAATATGATACTTGATATTATCATTAAAAAGTTTGGCGTATTTCTTATACTTTGCCTTAACGCGAGGGATAAGGATGCTGATAACATCATCCTTGATCTTCTTTTGCATTTTGGCTTCTGTATCAAAATCATCATGCTGGGTTGATACCACAATGGCATCAATACGTACAGGATGATTGTGATCATCATATTCCAGGGTTACCTGGCTTTTTGCATCGGGGCGCAAGTATTTGATCTGTTTATTTTCACGGCGTAACACAGCCAGTTCCAACAACAGTTTATGAGCAAGGTCAAGAGCCAGTGGCATGTAATCATCGGTTTCATTGGTTGCATAACCGAACATCATTCCCTGATCACCAGCACCCTGTTCTTCTTTTTTAGTACGATCCACTCCCTGGTTAATATCAGCAGACTGCTCATGAATGGCAGAAAGAACACCACAGGAGCTGGCCTCAAACATATACTCGCTTTTTGTATACCCAATTTTGCGGATCACATTCCTGGCAATTTCCTGAACATCCAGGTAGGCTTTTGATTTTACTTCACCTGCCAATACTACCTGGCCTGTTGTAACAAGTGTTTCGCAGGCAACTTTTGATTGAGAATCAAAAGCGAGGAAGTTGTCTATGAGGGCGTCTGATATCTGGTCAGCCACTTTATCCGGATGGCCTTCAGACACACTTTCAGAAGTGAAAAGGTAGGGCATGTTTTATATGCGGTTTTGAGTTAATAAACTTTTTTGAAAAAGGAGAAAGTCTCCCCTCTTATAAATCGGGTGCAAAGATAACAGGGGATTCAATTCAATTATTACCAGCTTTTCCACTAAATTTTAGAATAAACAATGCGCAATCGCATGCGGTGTGGATTAGCGGAAGTGGCATCACCTCCATAAAGGCGGACCCTCCCCATTACTGGTAATCCGGAACCATTGGCTACGTCAAGAGTAGTATTGACATAAATAGACCGTTTAACAGTAGATCCGGTTGGACCTGTATCTTCTCCAAAATACGCCGGAGCACTCACCCGGAAGTCCATTGCCTGTTCTTTGCCTGTT
>CAMLGP010000324.1 GCA_946479535.1 uncultured Bacteroidota bacterium | reverse complement strand
GAACAGCCAGCATTCAACCGCCAGTTTGATCTGTTGATCAAAGACCTGAAAAGCTGGGAATCCAAAGGATTTGAAATATTCATATTTGCCGAAAACCCCAAACAGCTGGAACGGCTGCACAGCATCTTCACTGATCTTAAAGCAGAGATCATTTTCAATCCTGTACCCACTTCCATCCATGAAGGATTTATAGAGGAAGATCTGAAGATAGTCTGCTACACAGATCACCAGGTATTCCAGCGTTATCATAAATACAGGGTCAAGCAGGCTTATAATAAAAGTAAGGCATTAACCCTTCGCACACTTCGTGAGCTGCAACCCGGAGACTATGTTACCCATATTGATCACGGAGTAGGAGTATACAGCGGATTGCAAAAGCTGGAAGTGAATGGAAAATTACAGGAAGCGGTCCGTATCATTTATAAGGACAGCGATATTCTGTATGTCAATATCAACTCCCTTCACAAGATTGCGAAGTATACGGGAAAGGAAGGAAGCGTGCCCAAGGTCAACAAACTGGGTAGTGATGTATGGAACCGGTTGAAGGATAAAACAAAAGCAAGGGTCAAAGAGATCGCGTTTGATCTCATCAAGCTATACGCCAAACGAAAGGCGCAGGAAGGATTTGCGCATACACCTGATAATTACATGCAAACTGAACTGGAGGCCACATTTATTTATGAAGACACGCCAGATCAAAGCAAGGCCACTGCCGATGTAAAAAAGGATATGCAATCAACTTCACCAATGGACAGACTGATCTGTGGAGATGTGGGCTTTGGTAAAACTGAGGTGGCCATTCGGGCGGCATTCAAAACCTGTCTTGATGGCAAGCAGGCGGCCATACTGGTTCCTACTACCATCCTGGCCTTCCAGCATTACCAGACATTCAAAGAACGCCTGAAAGATTTCCCCGTTACGGTGGATTATATCAATCGGTTTAAATCAGCCAAAGAGAAAAAAGATACTGTCAAAAAAGTAGAAGAAGGCAGAGTGGATATTCTCATTGGTACTCATGCTATTTTGGGAAAGGATGTGAAGTTTAAAGATCTCGGTTTGCTGGTGGTGGATGAAGAACAGAAATTTGGAGTGGGTCACAAAGAAAAGATCAAGGCGCTTCGCACAACAGTGGACTGCCTTACACTCACGGCAACTCCAATACCGCGTACACTGCAGTTCTCATTGATGGGGGCGAGAGACCTGAGTATTATCAATACACCTCCACCTAACCGGCAACCCATTCAGACTGAAGTGCAGGTCTATAATGAAGATTTCATAAGAGAAGCCATCTATTTTGAAACGGAAAGAGGTGGACAGGTATTCTTCATTTACAATCGCATCAATGGACTGTCTGAAATGGCTGCCATTATCCAGGGATTATGTCCGGACCTTAGTATCGGTTTTGCCCATGGACAGATGGAAGGACATAAACTGGAAGAAAAGATCCTTGATTTCATCGACCGGAAATATGATGTGCTCATCTGTACCAATATTGTTGAAAGCGGGGTGGACATTCCCAACGTAAATACCATCATCGTTAATAATGCACACCAGTTTGGTTTAAGTGATCTTCACCAGCTACGTGGCAGGGTAGGGCGCAGCAATCGTAAAGCATTCTGTTATTTACTGGCACCACCAATAAGTACGCTACCTGCTGATTCAAGAAAGAGATTGCAAACTTTGGAACAACATAGTGAACTGGGCAGTGGTTTCCAGATCGCGATGAGAGACCTTGATATCCGTGGAGCTGGAAACCTCTTGGGTGGCGAGCAAAGTGGTTTTATGGCAGAGATCGGATTTGAGATGTATCAAAAGATCCTGGATGAAGCTATCCGTGAATTGAAGAGAACAGAGTTCAAGGAGCTGTTTAAGGAAGAGATTGCCAAACAGGATGATTTTGTTCAGGATTGTACTATCGATACCGATCTTGAAATCCTGATACCTGATGATTATGTTGAAAGCATTACAGAACGTTTATCACTTTATCAGCGACTCGATAGTAGCGAAACCGAAGAAGACCTTGAACTCATGAAACAGGAACTGGTGGATCGTTTTGGTCCCCTGCCACAACAGGTGGAAGACCTTTTCATTACTGTTCGTTGCCGCAAACTGGCAGTTGATCTGGGATTTGAAAAAATGTCCCTCAAGGATAATATACTGCGATGCTTCTTCATCAATCGGCCTGACTCACCTTATTTTGAATCCTCGCTTTTCCAGTCTGTGCTTACCTATTTGCAGACCGGTACCAATAAAGCCCGCCTGAAACAGGTGGGTAAAATGTTCATGCTCATTGCTGACCGAATGAATAGCATGGAAGAAATGCACCGTTTCCTAAAGGATCTTCATACATATTGTTTTGGCAAGCAACCAGTAGCCGTTTAGACACGTATATTGGAGTAGTAGTCAGGCTTCCGGGAGCCTTTGGATATCCTGCGAAACTGCCTGAATTACTGGAATTTGTCGCCAATTTGTATTATTTTTAATGACCATTCAAGTCCATTATGAAGTTCAATCCAATTCCCCTGTTAACTGCCCTTTTTGTATTGGGGTTAATCACATCCACCAGCGCCCAGAATGAACCAACTGCGGAGGATGCACGTTATCGCTTACACCTGCTCAACGCTGATTTTGTTCCCACAAAAAACATCTCTGCTGATCAATTAACCGGCTTAAACCGCAAGGCAACCCGTATTAATAAGCAATCCTTTACTATCATACAGTTTGAAAATATTCCAACTACCCAGGAACGGGAGCTGTTGAAACAATCAGGTATTGAATTGCTCGATTACATTCCTAATAACGCCTATACTGCCACAATAAAAGATTCCTTATCATTTACCCTGCTGAAAAGAGTAAAAGCCAGAGCGGTTGTCGATATCACTCCTCAGCAAAAAATGCTGCCTGATATGGCCAAAGGAATATTTCCTGCATATGCGGTTAAGATACCCGGTACGGTAGATGTGAACATTACATTTCCCAGATCATTTACATACGAAACAGTGAATGCCGAATTAAAAAAAAGAAATTTCGATATAATTCCAACAGACTGGCAGAAGTATAATGTGGTGGGCGTAAGAGTTGCCACTAACAGGCTTAATGAATTGGCTTCCCTTCCTTTTGTTGAATTTGTACAAACTGCACTTAAAGAAGATGAGCCCCTGAATAACAAGAGTACTGCCAATTCCCGGGCAAATATTTTACAGTCATCGCTTCCTGGCCAGCGTAATCTTAAAGGGGAAGGGGTGGTAATTGGGATTGGGGATGATTCTGATCCATGGTTTCATATCGATTTTACCGGGAGAGTAATTAATCGTATGCCCATAGCCCAGACCGAGCATGGAACCCATGTAATAGGTATCGCAGCTGGTGCAGGTATTATAGAAGAAAAATTTGCCGGATATGCACCTAAATCCACCATTCTGGCTCAGGCTTTTTCCAATGTGCTGGCCAATGCTCCTGCCTATGTTCAGGATTATGGAATGGTGATCACCAATAATTCATACGGTAATGTGGATGCATGCTCCTTTCATGGATTATATGATATCTATTCACGCATCATGGACCAGCAGGAACTTGATATGCCTAACCTGCAACACGTATTTGCTTCAGGTAATAGTGCCGGGTCTACCTGCAGTCCCTATCCAACGGGGTTCAGAACGGTGTATGGGTCTTATCAGACTGCAAAAAATGTTATCGTTGTTGGAAATACTACTGAACTGGGTGTAATATTTTCAGGTATTAATGGTTCTTCCAAAGGACCTGTAAGAGATGGAAGAATAAAACCCGAAATATCAGCCCAGGGCCAGCGGGTAAGATCTACCTGGCCTATTAATACTTATAGTTTTAATAATGGAACCAGTATGGCAAGCCCCGCAGTGAGTGGAGGTCTTGCATTAATGTATGAACGTTATCGCCAGTTACATGGAAATACCAATCCAAAGAACGGATTGATGAAAGCCTTACTCCTGAATGGAGCAACAGATAAGGGAAATACCGGTCCTGATTATAGTTATGGATTTGGATGGATGAACCTGCTTCGTTCTGTGATCATGCTAGAACAAAATAATTATATCAATGATTCAGTTGATGCGGGCGCCACAAAAACGCATTCGATCACAATTCCGCCAGGAGCTAGTATTGCCCAACTGAAGGTAATGCTGTACTGGAATGATGCTCCCGCCGCTGTATTTGCCAGTCATACTCTTGTAAATGATCTTGACCTTAAGGTAACTGGTCCAGGCATAGGCAATGACAGCCTTCCTTACGTTCTTGATACCATTCCGGCAAATGTCACTAATCCCGCTACCAGAGGACATGATCATATTAATAATGTGGAACAGGTGGTGATAGATACCGTTCTGGCTGGCACTTATACTTTTACTGTAAAAGGAACTACCATACCGCTATCACCGCGACAGGAATATTTCCTGGTATATGATACGATCCCTGTTTCAACTGTACTTACTTATCCAGCTGGTGGGGAGCATCTGGTGGCAAATGATTCCATTTATATAAGCTGGGATGCTTATGGTAACCCAACCAATAATTTTACCTGCCAGTATTCTTTGGATAATGGCGCTACCTGGACAACCATCAATGTTACTCCCCTTGACTCCAGTATCCGTCAGTTAAAATGGTTCCTTCCGGATACATCAGTTGCACAGGCTAAAGTAAAACTCATTCATAACGGTA
>CAMLGP010000323.1 GCA_946479535.1 uncultured Bacteroidota bacterium | reverse complement strand
ACACCCAGATTGGCGGCAAAATTATTTCCGATGGTCTTTTCCAGTGGAAGATTTACCACGGTATTGCTTTCATGGTTCTTCAGGTTATCGGTAAATACATCAATCTTTACCTCGGGTGAATAGGTTAGTCCAAACTCGGTCTTATTGATATTATGCGCTCCCACCCTTGCGGAAATAGTTTGAAAGCGAACGCGAATTGAATCATTCGGGAAAGAAAGCGATTCAGGGAGATAACCATATTTATACGTCTTATCGCTTTTCATACCCAGGCTTGCATTCCATTCCATATTCTGAGCTGCTTTATAAAAACCGCTCAGCTTAACCTGCGTGGAACTGAAGTCCTGGAAATCCTTTTTGCCCTCAGAGGCTACATGCTTTGCGAAGATATTGACACCGGCCGTATTGCCATCCCCAAAAGAAAAACCCGTTTGTATAAATGGAGTTCTCAAACTTCCGAATCCGGCCTTAATATAATTGCTGCTTGTGAATTTGCCCAGCGAGTCAATTTGAAGGGCCAGTGGTTTTAGAGAACCTGGCTGATAGGCCAGGCCCAGGCTTGGATTTGGAATATCATATTGCAAACGAGGCTTTGTAGTGTCCGCTGTGGGAGGTGAAGCATTAAAATTAATTTTAGCGGACTCCCGCAATACGGGCCTGAAAGATGAAGTGATATCAACCGCCCTGGGTTTGGTAGTGTCCCTTTGTGCCATTACAGCTGAAACTGTTATTACCAGTAATCCTGTGAGCAGTATTGTTTTCCTGACCTGTTTCATCTATTGTATACTGTTTATACTATTAATATTGTTACGGATCTGTTTAATTACCCACCTTGCTGCTTCTGCTTTCTTCATCTTCTACCTTGCTCAATTTTGTCTGCGCTTCTGTTTTTAGCGTAGGATCTATTGTATTGTCTACAATACTCTGGAAAGTTGCCTTTGCATTGAAATAATCTTTTTGCCTGAAATAAATATCTCCCAGAAGAATATAGGCCTTCGTAACCCAGTAATCATAAGAACCGGATTTATTGATCACCTCAAAGGCTGCTTTCTCGGCATCAGATAATTTATTTAATGCAAACCAGGAGTTGGCAATTTCATACCGGGCCTCAGCTGCCAGGGCACCTTTATTTAATTGAACCACCGTTTTAAAATTGGCAAGCGCAAGGTCCGCCTGTCCACCTACCTGATATGATTTGCCAATGGCCATACTGGCAAGCGCCTTATCATCTGAGCTACTGCCTTTGGCACTACTTAATTCCTTTGCATTGGCAACAGCTTCTGTCCATTTCTGCAATTGATACTGGCTCCTTAGCAGGCCCCGCATTCCTTCCAGTTTGTTTTCCTGGCTGGATGTCTCCTGGATCAATTGGGTATAAAACGATTCTGCTTTGGCGTAATTTTTCAATTCAAAGAAATAAATACGGGCTGCTGCAAGAATGGCTCGTTCAGCATATTTATTTGGTGAGTTTTCTGCTACTGATTCGTAACCAGATAAGGCATTATTCCAGTCCTTTTTAGTATTATACAATTCCCCGCGATAGAAATTGGCGTCAATAGAATAACTGCCCTGTGGGAATTTCTGCAAATAGCCATTGAATGAGTTCAACGCAGCTGTTGTATTCCCGGCACTTAACTGGTTCTCTGCTGCAAAATAGGTAAGTGAATCTTCTGTGCTCACACTGATGGGCTTTCCTGCCTGACGCATGAATGCAACATACTCATCCGGTTTGCCCTGCTCAATGTAAATAACTTTTATACTTGCCAAAGCATCCTCAGCTTCAGGAGAATTGGGATACTCGCTCAATAATTTCTGGTATTGTTGTAGTGCACTCGCATTATTATTCAGATTATAATAAGCTGTTCCCAGCTTCTGATAGGCCTGGGGTTTGAGGCTGGCATTACCCGTACTTTTTATCACATTATTCAGATAAGGGATTGCCTGATCATACTTTTCATCAGACATATAGGTAATGGCAATTTCCATATTGGCATCAGTTACCAATGGAGAGGAAGGAAATTTCCTGGCCATTGTACCTAACAGGGCAACCTTTTCTTTGGAATTTTTAATCCCCGCTACCATTGAAGATTGGAAAGTAGCATAATCCTCAGCAGGCCACGACAGCCTGATCACATTATCATACATGGACTTTGCTTTCGAATAATTGCGTTCCATAAAGTAGCAGTCGGCCGTACGGATATAAGCATCCTGTGTCAACTCATCTGAATTGAGAGCCGGATTCCTTGCCAGTGGTTCAAAGAAAGTGAGTGCTACTGCATAGTTTTCCTTGCGGAGATAGCAATAACCAAGGTTATAGCGTGCATTCATTGGAGTTGCCTCACCACTTGTAGGTGAACCACCGCTTACATAAGCATTGTAATATTTAATGGCGTCATCCAGTTTATTGGTACGGTAGGAAACCTCTCCTTTCCAGAAACTGATCAAAGGAAGAACTGCAGTATTATTGGGATCCTTCAAAGCCTTGTCCAATAAGGCATCTGCCTCTGCCAGCCTTCCATCATTGATCAACTCTGTAGCCCTGCCATACAGGATCCTTGGATACATCCTTTTGGCATTTGGAGTTGGATCCTTCATTTTATCCAGGAGAGAAAGCGCTTCGCGATAGTTATTTGTATTTGTAAGTACAGCTACCAGCAGGTCTTTTGCTTCATTAGCATAAGTTGAATTGGGATAGTCATTCAGGAAATTCCGGAACCCATTAAGGGCCTCATCCTGGTAACCTAATTCATAAGACAATTTTGCATATTGAAATTTGGAGACTTCCTGCTGGGTTTTATCACTGCTGTTGGAAGAGCAAAACAGGAAGGCATTCCGGGCATTGCTCTTTTGACCGGTCTTCAGGTAAGCATCTCCCAGCATATACATGGCACCCTGACTAAGGGAATCTTCTTTGCCGCTGAGTTGTTTGAAACCATCAATGGCCCTGGTATAATTTTTTGCCTGATAGTAGCAGTAAGACAGTTCATAAAGATCTTCCCGGCGCACCTTTGTAGCCTTGTTCACATAGTCTTCCAGGTAAGGAAGTGCTTTCGCATATTCTTTTCTTTCAAAATAGGCATGACCGATCATCTGTTTCATCTCAAGATCATAGTACTGCGATTTGCCAGTCTTGATCTTATTCTCGGCATAAGCCAGCGCCTCTTCTTTTTTCCCCTGTATATAATATATCTGGGCGATATAATACGGAACAACGGTTGCATAGTCTTTTTCGTTCTCAACAATCTTAAAGCTTTGCAACGCTTCAGTATATTGACGATCACGGAAAGCAATGAAACCTTAATAATAATTTGCATCCAGGTAATTCGGATCATCCTTCATGCTGCGGATGGTGTTGAACAAAGGCTTGGCCTGGGCAAATTGCTGCAGGGTAAAATAAGAATATGCCTGGTGGAATTTCATAGAAGCAATATCCTTATTGCTCAGGTTGGCAATGTTGGCTGCTTCATAACGCGTGATCGCTTTCTGGAATTCCTTGCGGCGGAAATAATACTCACCCAACTGGTAGTTCATCATCTGCACACGGGGAGTATTCTTTTCCTGGTCAATAAACGCAATGGCCTGTGCTTCGGAGCGGCCTTCATCCTGCTTCAATGCACAGGCAATGGTATAATAATTTATTTCCTGGACAGTAATGGAATGATTGGCGATATCTGTTTCTTTAACAGCCTGTTTCAGTTCTTTCAGCAACGGGTAAGCGAGGCTGTATTGCTCTTTCTGGAAGTACTCTTTGGCCTCTTCGAACTTGGTGTCGGAATCAGTGTAATAAGCCGTTTGTTGCGCAAACACTGCTCCGCCACAAACTGTGGCCAGGGCCAATAAAAATGATTGCTTCATGAAGAATATCCTTTAAACCGTTGGTGAGTAAACGTTGCAATATTCAAAATTATTTCAAGTTTAGCCAAACATCATTCCAAACAGGTGTGGATAAGTCCATTTAGGCAATAGGTTTAACATTTTATTCCATTCTCGTATCTGCAAAAACCAAAACCGTGTTCTTTTCATATCTTGCGTTCGACACCAAAATCATTCAATCTTTATGAAAAAATTGTTCAGTACCAGTTATTCAGATGTATCCTTTAATCTCGCTATGTTATTACTGCGGGTGATTGCCGGGGCAACGATGATCCCACATGGATACGGGAAACTGAAAAACTTCAGTAAAATGTCTACCGCATTTGCTGACCCTTTCCATCTCGGTATGAAGGTTTCCCTTTGCCTGACCATTTTTGCTGAGTTCTTTTGTGCCATGCTGATCATCCTGGGCTTATTCACACGCCTGGCCAGCATCCCCCTGATCGTTGTAATGTCCGTAGCGCTTTTTTCTGCTCACAAGGGTGAGATCTTTGGAGATGGCGGAATGGCAGGGCTTTATCTTTCTATATTCGGCGCTATACTGCTGGTAGGCCCGGGACGTGCGAGTGTAGATGGTATGATCGGAAAATAAACACTTAACATGTTCACTTCCCAATCGAAAATAAGGGTCCGTTATGCAGAAACGGACCAGATGGGTGTGGTTTATCACAGCCATTACTTCCAGTATTTTGAAGTGGCCCGCGCTGAGGCCATCCGGGAACTGGGATTTACTTATGCTGATATGGAAAGAACAGGTGTCATCATGCCTGTGATCGAAGTGCAGTGCCGGTATCTCCGTCCGGCACTGTACGACGATCTGCTGACCGTT
>CAMLGP010000322.1 GCA_946479535.1 uncultured Bacteroidota bacterium | reverse complement strand
AGTTAGACAAGAAGGGCGTCAAAAGCTTTGTTACCAGTGAAGCTGTGGATGAAGCCCTCTATCCTGCGGCTTATTTTCTGAAAGTTGCGGACACTCTGAATGCATTACAATCCCTGGCCGCCTATAATCGAAAGCAATATTCCATCCCTGTTATAGGGATCACCGGAAGTAATGGTAAGACCATTGTAAAGGAATGGCTGTATCAATTATTGCAGGACCAGTATGCAATAGTGCGGAGTCCACGTAGTTTCAATTCCCAGATCGGCGTTCCGCTCAGTGTATGGCAAATGAATGAACGGCATACGCTTGGAATATTTGAGGCAGGTATTTCCACCACGGGCGAAATGGAAAAGCTGGAGGGCATTATTGAACCAACTATTGGTATCCTCACCAATATAGGGGAAGCACACAATGAGGGATTTAAGGGTAACCACCAAAAGCTGGAGGAGAAACTGAAACTGTTTATTAACTGTAAACACATCATTGGCAGAGAGAATTACCTCCAGGGCCAAATAGAAAAGATAAAAAGTTTTCCGGGCAAACCTCAATTGACTACCTGGGGTAATTCTTCCGGTAATGCACTTATTGTAAAAACCATTGACAAAAAGGAGAGTAGTACAGTAATCTCTGCAATCTATAAAGAAAGGGAAACTGAATTCACAATTCCCTTCAGAGATGATGCTTCTATTGAAAATGCCATTACCAGTTATCTGACCTGCCTTTCCCTTGGAATGGATGAGGCCAGGACAAGGCATAAAATGCAGCTGCTGCAGCCGGTTAATATGCGACTGGAAGTGAAGAAAGGAATTAATCACTGCACCATCATCAATGACAGCTACAGTGCAGATATGAGTTCCCTTCAGATTGCATTGAATTTCCTGAGCCAGCAGGGAAGCCAGCACCGCCGCACTGTTATTCTCTCGGATTTTGTTCAGACAGGAATGGAGGATAATAAACTGTACCGCCATTTACTTGCGGAGTTAAAACGATATTCTGTATCAAGGCTAATTGGTATTGGTGAAAAAATATCGGCTGAACTAAATGCAATTTACCCGGAGATAAAAGATGCATTGGATATTGAGCTCCATGTTACCACAGCGGATTTTATCAATCATTTTCGTTCTTCTCAATTCAGGGATGAGATCATACTGGTGAAAGGAGCGAGAATTTTTGAGTTTGAACAGATCGTTCACCTGCTTGAACAGAAGGTTCACCAGACAGTACTGGAGATCAATCTCAATTCCATTGCCCATAACCTGAAAGAATACCAGCGATTCCTGGAACCTACTACCAAAATGATGGCAATGGTAAAAGCATTTGCCTATGGAAGTGGCGGAGCGGAGATTGCCGGCGTTTTGCAATATCATAAGGTTGATTACCTGGGGGTAGCTTATGCGGATGAAGGAGTGGAACTTCGCAAATCCGGAATTACACTGCCCATTATGGTATTAAATGCGGAAGAGTCCTCCTTCGATGCATTGCTGGAATATGGACTTGAACCGGATATCTATTCAATAGAGATCCTTCAGCAGTTTGACCAATTCCTGAAAAAGGAAGGTATCCAGCATTACCCGGTTCATATAGAAATAGAAACAGGGATGAACAGGCTGGGGTTTGAACCAGAGGAGATGGAGATACTTGCTGCTTATCTGAAATCAACTACTTCCTTTACTATTCAATCAGTTTTTTCCCATCTCGCTGCAGGTGAAGATCCAAAAGAGGATGAGTTTACGGGATTGCAGGGGAAAAGATTTGTAACTGCATCTGAACTATTGGAGAAGAAGCTGGGATATACATTGCTAAAACATATTGCTAATTCGGCAGCAATTATCCGGCACCCGGCCCTTCGTATGGATATGGTAAGACTGGGAATTGGTATGTATGGAGTGGATAGCGCAGTCAGCCATAAACTGGAACTTCAGCCAGTGGCCACATTAAAATCAACTATCGCCCAAATCAAATACCTTAAATCAGGGGAATCGGTTAGTTATAATCGCAAAGGAATTGTTAACAGGGATTCAGTCATTGCTACTGTACGTTTAGGTTATGCAGATGGGTTTTCCCGGAAACTGGGAAATGGAGCTGGCAAAATGCTGGTGAGAGATCAGCTGGCGCCTGTAATAGGCACAGTTTGCATGGATATGACCATGATTGATGTTACAGATATTGCTGGTGCCAGGGAAGGAGATGATGTTATAATATTTGGTAAGGAGTTACCGATTGAACAACTGGCAGGCTGGGCCGGCACCATTCCATACGAGATCATGACAGGTATTTCCCAACGGGTAAAACGTGTTTATTATGAAGAATAGCTCCCGCCTGGAAAGCTCAATTTGGTGCTCGCTGGAGGGTGAATTGGGCTATATTTGTAGGCTAAAGGTGAATAAACAGTGAAGCTTAGAAATGCAATATTGATAATAGCGCTGATCATTATCGCTGACCAGGCGCTGAAGATCTGGATAAAGACCCACTATCCTTTTGGTGAGGTGATGAGAATTGGAGGCTTTAACTGGGCTAAATTATACTTTATAGAAAATAAAGGAATGGCCTGGGGATGGGAGTTTGGAGGAGATTGGGGCAAAATGATATTGACGCTTTTCAGGCTTGCGGCCGTAATATTTGGTACCTGGTACCTTGGGAAGATCGTAAAGCAGCAATATCACAAAGGATTTATTATTTGCGCTTCTCTCATTTATGCGGGTGCACTGGGTAACCTGCTTGATAGTATGTTCTATGGCCTCATCTTCGAGGAAAGCACCTATGCGCATGTTGCAAAAATATTCCCACCTCACGGCTATGCAGGCTTCCTGCATGGACGGGTGGTAGATATGTTATATTTCCCAATGGTGGATTCACATTTCCCAAAATGGGTTCCCTTTTTTGGTGGTGAAAGGTTTGAATTCTTCAGCCCCATCTTCAATATTGCTGATGCATCCATATCAGCTGGTGTGATCACTCTGTTTGTATTTCAAAAGAGATTCTTCAGGAAACATAAGAAAGAAGAAGCACTGACTGCAGAGACAAGCGCGGAAGTGAGTGATAAAGTTCAGGTTTCTTAAGAAGTAAAAATTAAAAAGTCAAAAGTAAAAAGTGGGTTTCTGCTTTTTACTTTTGACTTTTTAATTTTGAATTACTTTATTGATTTGTCTTCATCACCTTACGGTAGATGAGCATGCCGTTCATTTCAATCTTCAGCACATAGATTCCCGCAGCCAGGCTGCCTGTATTATCAAAGAAGAACTGATTATTACCTTCTTTTGCGTCCATTGTTCTGGCACGAATGGTCTTGCCAAACTGGTTCACCAGCTCGGCAGAAACCTTTCCTGGTTTAGCAACGTTAACATCAAAGTACAGCGTGCTGATAAATGGATTTACTACAGCTCCAAAGTTGAACTTCTCATTTACAGTTGATAACTGCACAATTCTTGAATAGGTGCTTCTGTTATCCAATGATCTTATTTTAAGACGATAATAAGCTTTGCCATTTAATTCATCAGGATCATTAAAGACATAATTATTCGGATCTCCAGTTGTAAGCTTGCCTGATAAGGTGCCAATTGTATGGAAATTGCTACCATCAAAACTTTTCTCTACATCATAGAGGAGTTCTTCATGCTCTTCTGCCGTTACCCATTTTAATTCTGCCTTATTTTCTGTGATCTTGCCATTGAAATTTACAAGATTCACATTCAGTACAGGTCCGCAAACCAGTACGTTCATTGTAACCACATTCACATCATCTGCAGACCGGCAACTTGAACTGGAGAGGTTAGTCATTGAGGTTGCCACCACAACACGGTACTTATCGCCCGCGTCACTCGGATAGGTATCTGTAGGCGGCACCGTATAAGAAGCGGTAAATTCCCAACCCCCTGCAACTGCGTGAAGGTTAGGGCTGGGACCAGGAGGTACAGGGCCTACAGGCACAGTAACGTCGAACCAGGTCACACCTCCATCTGTACTACGCTGCCAAATATAATAGACATAGTTGTCAAAATAGGAGCGTACTGCAGTGGTGATAGTAAGGGGATTATTATTACAGACATTCGGTGTGTTAGATGGAGTGTATTGCATGTTTGGTAAACAGGTGGCTACGCCAATATCATCAATAGCCCAGTCATTACCACCACCACCCGGAGAGTTATTACGGATACTTACTGTCATGGCTGTCTGGCCAGGCTTTGTTTTAAATACAAATCCTTTTTTCACCCATTGGCCAGTATAGGGAATATTGCCACTGACATAAAATTCTTCCCCATCAATCTGGAAGGCCAGGTTTGGTTTTACACCAGAAGAATCCCTCCATAGTCCAACCGTATCAGGACCCGGTCTAAAATTGTTGGAAGTAGCACCTTTACCTGAAGAGTCGCAACTGCAACGGCGGCAAATATTCCGGAACCAGGCAGAGAATTCGTAGTAGGTATTTTCACAAAGACCGGTGATATTTTGCCTGAAGGCCTGGTTGGTTTCATAACTCGCGTTGATAACAACTGTATAACCCAGACTTGTAGGAGGATTACCTGCAATAGGATCTACCGCTCCAGTATGGTCACCAATAATATCCCATACCGTGAAAACTCGTGAGCCACTACCGGCACCGGAGGAATAGGGTACATTTGGATTAGTGGTACCATCAGAACTGGTTCTGTTTGCAAGACCATAGAAATTATCATTGGGAGCATTGGCAGCAAAGTTCAGA
>CAMLGP010000321.1 GCA_946479535.1 uncultured Bacteroidota bacterium | reverse complement strand
TTATGAGCGAACGTGACCTGGTAAAGGAGGTTATTCTGGAGGTTTTTAATAAATGCGGTTATACAGATCCAGCGCAAATGACCCAACGCGACTTTGACTATATCTCTTCTGAGATAGAAAAAAAGTCGGCCATAGTCATTAGCGGCATCACCATAAAAAGACTTTCACTCGGAGATTTTAGCCGGCTTCCCCAGGTTGCCACCCTCAATGCCATTGCCAATTACTTCGATTTCAAAACCTGGCAGGATCTTAAAACTTCCAGGTCTGCAGTCATTAAACCAGAAAAGGAAATGCCTGCTCCGATTGCCAGGAATGAAGAACCCAGGTTCTTAAAAAAGAAACTGCTTTATTTTGTAGCTTCTATTCTTCTGGTGGTTGTGATTTCAGGGCTTTTTATTTTTAGATCGAAACGCGCCCGGGTTTCAAATGTAGAAAAAGCCAAATTTTCCTGCCAGAGAACTACCCTTAACGATATGCCCAATACCGTAATATTCAATTATGATATAGACCAGGTACAGGCCGATAGCTTTTTTATACAGCAGTCATGGGATAAGAACAGGAGGAAAAGGATCTATAAGAATACACATACACTAACTGATATCTACTATGAACCTGGTTATCATATCGCCAAGCTGATCGCTAACGATTCAATCATAAAAACAATTGATGTTCACATACCAACAGACCGGTGGTTTTTCTATGCCATAGATAATATTGTTAATTACATACCTCAGTACATAAAAACAGATAAGTTTGTTAATAATGGAGTATTAGGATTGTCTGCGCAACTGGTAAAGGAAAGCAATATAGATATCACTAAGGATAAATTATACCAGTACACTTATTTCCCCAGTGAGTTGAAGGTGAAGTCCAATAATTTCCGGTTAAAAACAAGGATACGGATGAATGAAGTGCGGAGTAATTTGTGTCCTACCCTTACTATAGAACTGTTTTGTCAGGGTTTTTTCATCCTGATGAAAACCACTAATAAAGGGTGTGCCAATAAGGCGTCCCTATTACTTGGTCAGGAGGTAAAGGGGAATGAAACTGATCTGTCAGCTTTGACATTTGATGTTAGCCAATGGACGGATGTAGAAATTACTTCTGTTAACAATATGGTCAGCATATTTGTTAATAATAAAAAGGTGTATTCGGCACCCAGCTTCGATCGTATCAAATTCATTTCAGGCCTCGCCTTTATTTCAAATGGATTATGTGAAGTGGATAATGTAGAATTGGCTGGGCTGGACGGAAAGGTTATATATAAGAATGAGTTTTGAATGAACTTGAGAACTTCCCACTCGCAACAGTTGCCCCTGAAGACTGTCTGAATGGATTCTGGCAGCCTTTCTTTCAAATAATCTCCTCTCAACATTGTATATTTAATAGATTGAGTGCCACATAAAGTCTGGCACCATAATAACTTCTATTGTAATTCCATGGCTCAAAAATTGACAACAGGCAGAATTTCCTTTTTCATGACTATTGGCTTAATAGGATTTGTTGCTGTTTTCATAGGGTTTGGAAAAACCCTGCCTCCGGCAATTAGAGATGTAAAGACTCCCTCCATCGTTTTTATCCATGGTGCATTTGCCTTTGGATGGTTATGCCTGTTCTTCATCCAGGCAACTTTAATGAAGTTGAATAATTTCCGGGCGCATAGAGCCCTTGGATTTTTGGGATTATTTATTGCGATTGGGACGGCTATGACGATGCTTCCGGCCGGGGCTTCTACGGTACAAAAGAATTTGAATGAGGGGTTGGGTGAAACATCTTATTCGTCCATAGTAGGTGTAGCAACAAGTGCCTTCATGTTCCTGGCTATTGTTATTGCCGGAATAATCAATCGAAAAAATCCACAAACACATAAGCGGTTAATGCTTCTTGCAACGATACTGGTGTTATGGGTAGCCTGGTTTCGATTCCGTTACTATTTTCCTTCCGTACCAAGGCCCGATATCTGGTTTGGACTGGTTTTACCTGATAGTCTGATCCTCATCTCCTGGATTTGGGATAAACTGGTGAATGGAAGATTACACCCTGTTCTGGGTTGGGTAGGAGCATTAATTATTATAGAACAGTCTTGTGAAGTCTTTCTGTACGACAGCCCTGTATGGCGTTCCCTGGGAAAAGTAATCTTTGGGATTTTATCCTGAATATTCTCCGCGCATTTTCTCTAACTCCTTCACTACTTTAGTTTCCAACCCATGCGCACTATCCTGGCTTTATTAGGTTGCAGCCAAGGGATCTGAATTATAGATCGCTGAGTTTGCTGAACTCATCTCCATTGAATAGCCTGCTGCAGGAAAGACTTTTCGTTCTGCGCCACTCTTCTTCATTAGATGCAGTAACAATACGCCAAAAGTTCTTCTTTTTGATGTCCTGATAGTTGTCATCTATAACGAAAATTCCATTAATAGCTTCACGTTTTTTAAACTGGATACGAACAACCTTATCTTTTCGCTTTCCAACTTCAATGAAATCTCCGATGAGTAAATTTGTCATTAATATAATTTTAATCCGGATTGTAGTGAAAACTGATGAACCATGATAAACTGATCAGGCAATCAGTAACAGCAGAAATGGATGCCTGTCTGGTAAATTGAACAAAATCGATTCATTATGCGTCAAACAAGCATTAGTGCAAAGATACGCTTTTAGGGTCGTTTTACCTAGGAGTTTTGGCGATTCCAGTTTGTTATTTCTATCAGAATCCTCAGGCAAACAGGTGTTCCGGCTTAATTAATGTACCTTAGATTGCTGTTAATTAAGTAATAATATATGAAGGCAGATTAATGGAATTGCTAACACAAAAACCTTTCAAAGCTTGGCGTATAACGTTACAGATTGGTCGGTAAAAACTAAGATCCTTCATTTTTTCGCTTATTGACATTTCCTTCAATCCATTCCAGTGAACCCTTTTCGAATTGGCTTAATAATGGATCGTTTACCTATATCAATACTACATTCAGGATATTTATGTTTCAATCAGTCATTTCAGGTTCAGGTTGTTATAAACCTGGTTGGATTCAGCCTAACGAATCTTTTACCAGCCAGGTGTTTTATGCAGACGGGAAAAAATTACCACAGGAATCAGCAGAGATCATCAGAAAATTCAAAGCTATCACAGGGATCAGTGAAAGACGTTATGCAGATCAGGGTTTGAATGCCTCTGATATAGGTTTCCTTGCTGCAGATGCCGCACTTAAAGATGCAGTAGTGAATAGAGAGGAAATTGATCAGCTTATTGTGGCACATAACTTTGGAAATGTGTGTTCCCAGGGCAACCAGTCAGTAGCTGTACCTTCATTGGCAAGTCTTATTAAACACAAGCTTGGCATAGCCAATCCGGCCTGCATTGCTTATGATATTCTATTTGGATGCCCAGGCTGGCTTCAGGGCCTTATACAGGCTGATGCATTCTTTAAAGCGGGGATTGCAAAAAAGGCATTGATAGTTGGCACTGAAACACTTTCCAGGGTAATAGATCATTATGACAGGGATAGCATGATCTTTAGTGATGGTGCCGGAGCAGTAGTGCTGGAATATAAAGATGTTACCCTTTCAGGGCAGGGATTGCTGGCAGGCGTTGCCCAGACACACGCATTAAATGAAGTCAACTTTATCGGCATGGGATCATCTGCGAACCCTGATAGCGATCAGAATATTCAATATATTAAAATGAATGGCAGAAAAGTATATGAATATGCGCTGCATCATGTTCCCTCTGCAATGAGACAGTGCCTGGAGAAAGCGGGCATACCAATTGAGCAGCTAAAAAAGATCTTCATTCATCAGGCCAATGCCAAAATGGATGAAGCCATTATAGAACGATTTTATCAATTGTATGATTCTCCTGTTCCGGAAAACGTACTTCCCATGAATATAGATCGATTGGGAAATAGTTCCGTAGCAACTATTCCAACATTGTATGACATGGTAAGGAAGAATGAATTTTCACTCCATCGGCTTGAGGCTGGAGATATTATCCTTTTTGCCTCTGTTGGAGCGGGAATGAATATCAATGCAGCGTGTTACCGGTATTAAACTGATGGAAAATACCAAAAAGCGATGATGATATTATTTTTCCAGTTTTGAAACATTTATGGCAACTGGCCCCCTTTCTCCTGGCTGCACATCAAATTTCAGGGAATCATTCAATTGCGCTGGAAAGTCAATATTGCTATGATGAAGAAATACGCGGTTTTGCGTAGCGTCATCTATAATAAAACCAAATCCTTTTTCATTGTCAAAGAACTGGAGCTTCCCTGTGTGCGTGGAATCTCTTTCATTTCCCGCCGGAATATCGATCCTTATATCTTCCAGCCTGAAAACTTTCTTTAGTCTTGGATCCTGCGGTTTATCTGTGATATTTCCATTATCATCAACATAAGCCATCATATCCTCCAACTTCAATCACTTTTGTTTGTTTAACTTTCTTTCTTCCATTTTTTCGCGCTTATCCTGCCGTTCCTTCAATCGCTTTTGCTCTTTGGCTCTTTTGTTAAATGTTTCTTTGGATCTCGCCATATTGTTGTTTTAAGTTAAAAAAATAGATCTGTTAAAAGTATTTATTCTGTAACCTGGTCTTTAAGCCAGTTAAAAACGGACCGCTCGCTTTGTGAAGAGAGCGGCAACTTGTGAGCAAGTTTGCTCTCAATTGCCCTTGCTTCACCTATTGAATAATTTCCTTTGGTTGTCAGGT
>CAMLGP010000320.1 GCA_946479535.1 uncultured Bacteroidota bacterium | reverse complement strand
AAAAAGTATACTTCTGCGGAAATGGCGGAAGTGCCGCAGATGCCCAGCACCTTGCAGCTGAATTCTCCGGACGTTTTTATATTGACAGGAAGGCGCTTCCCGCCGAGGCACTACATTGTAACACCTCCTACCTCACAGCGGTAGGTAATGATTATAGTTTCGATGTTATTTACTCCAGGATAATCGATGGCGTAGGAATGACTGGTGATGTGTTGATAGGACTATCAACTTCAGGAAATTCAAAAAACATAATTAAGGCTTTTGAATCGGCACGTGAAAAGAAGATTATTACTGTTGGTCTTACTGGTGCATCCGGCGGCCAGATGAAATCATTGAGTGATCACCTTATTAATATTCCCTCCACTGATACGCCCCGTATTCAGGAAAGCCATATACTGGCAGGTCATATCATTTGCCAGCTGGTAGAAGAAAAAATTTTTAGCAACGCCTAGCGTAATTCCTGTCCATGACAGCCAAAAATCATACTGTTCTTTCTACAACACCTGGCCCCGGATTACAATTGGAAGCCATAATCCTGGCAGGAGGTTTAGGGACGCGTTTACGTGATGCCGTACCCGATCTCCCCAAATGCATGGCACCTGTTGCAGGAAAGCCTTTTCTCTATTATGTGATCAATGGATTGCAATTACAGGGGGTTAACCACTTTATTTTTTCACTGGGTTATAAGCACGAACTCATTGAAGACTGGTTAAAAGAACATTATCCACGCCTTAACTATGAAGTGGTCATTGAAAATGAACCGTTAGGTACTGGTGGCGCCATCCGCTTTGCCTGCACAAAAGCAAAAGGAAAGAATGTACTGGTTACAAATGGGGACACATTATTCAGGACTGATGTTGCTTCATTATTATCTCTTCACCAGGAGAAAAAAACGGAATGCACTCTTGCGCTGAAACCGATGACGAATTTTGACCGTTATGGCGCCGTGATGATAAAAGATAATATTATAACCCATTTTGCGGAAAAGCAATTTTTTAAAGAAGGACTGATCAATGGAGGCGTGTACATTCTGGATAAGCAAAAGTTTGAGTCTGGCAACTGGTCATCCAAATTTTCATTTGAAAAGGAATTCCTGGAACCGCTTTCTCAATCAAACAAAATAGCGGGTCTTCCACAGGATGGTTATTTTATCGATATAGGAATTCCCACAGATTATAACCAGGCACAAAAAGATCTTGCACAAACATCTATCGATCTCAAAAAAATAGATAAGAGCTGGACACTTTTCCTGGACCGGGATGGAGTGATTAATGAGGACAATCCGAATGGTTATATTCTCAATGTAGATGAATTCATCATCTATGACGGGCTGTTAAACGAAGGAAACAAACCTGGGTCGTTCAGGAAGTTCGCGGAACTGTTTGGTCGGGTAATTATAATTACTAACCAGCGTGGAGTTGGAAGGGAATTGATGACGAAAGAAGATCTGCTGGAAATTCATGAAAAACTGGTAAAGGAAGTATCAGCATCTGGTGGAAGGATCGACCATATTTATTACTGCCCTGCACCTGACAAAAAAAATCCCGGACGTAAACCAAACCTGGGTATGGCAGTCCAGGTAAAGAAAGACTTTCCCGAAGTGGATTTCTCCAGGTCTATTATGGTTGGCAATAATTTCAGTGATATGCAATTTGGCAAGGATGCTGGTATGCACACTGTTTTTGTGAAGACCACCAAACCCGATGTTGAACTACCCCATCAGGATATTGACCTGCTGTATAACTCCCTGGGTGAATTTGCCAAAGGTTTATGACCTGACACAAAATTTTACAACTCTTTTGCCGTTATCAGCGTCTGAATAAGGCTAATTTTGCTCTTAAAATCAATCCTTTTGAAGAAAAGTCCGATTCATATTACCCTGATTCTCCTGTTTATTCTCTCCTGCCGCACAGGCAGTTATGCCCAATTGATTACTTCTTCAGACAGGAAGAAATTACAAGCTAAAGAGGATTCACTGGCTACTTATGCGCGTGAACTGGTTACCGACAGTACTACACCAGGCCGCATGATAGCTGACAGTAATTTTACAAGGACCCTGGTCAGGGCGATGCGTATTAAAAACTCATTTTATTACCCTTTTGATTCCGTAAAAGGAATATCTCATCTGTATGCACCAGACAGCACGTTCCGGATCATAACCTGGACATTGGAATTTGCCGAGCTATACCCACCCAGACAAAGAGGCGTGATCCAGTTAAAGACCCGCGATGGATCATTGAAACTGATACCTCTTAGGGATTATTCTGAATTTACAGCCAACGCAGATGATTCTGTACGCACAAAGAATAACTGGATCGGAGCGATGTATTACAATATTATAAAGACAGAATACAACGGAAGAAACTATTATACGTTATTTGGGTTTGACAGTTACAGCACCCAGAGCAGCAAGAAATGGATTGAGGTAATGTATTTTAATGGGAATATGGAACCGGTTTTTGGCGGCCCATTCTTCACTTTCTCAAATGATAAACCGCCACAAAAACCTAAGAACCGGATCAGTATTGAATTTAAAAAAGATGCAAGAACACTGGTCAATTATATCAATGACCTGGGTGTGATACTGGTTGATCACCTCGTTTCAGAAACGGATGAACCCGATCTAAAATGGACCTATGTTCCTGATGGGGACAATGAAGCCTATAAATGGGAAAATGGCAAATGGGTTCATATGGATAAGGCATTTGATTATAAAGTGGATATGTCAGGTGTTGATCCCTATATGGGTAAACCACCCGTTGAAGTCCCCATCCTGGACAACAAGGGCAACCCGAATGAAAAGAAACTGATTGAAAAATCAGATCAGAACCGCAAAAAGGAAGAAGAGCCCTCTGTGCCTGTTAACCAATAACTAGTCATTCTCTTAGTAAAATCACTATCTCCCGTGAGGGTGCTGGTACAATCGAAGGCAATTGCTTAATTTCGGCATACATCCACAGGATTATGCGCCGTGAACCAGTTGTAGTAATACTTTTCCTATTCAGTTTACTTCTATCCTGTTCCTCAAAAGTGGTGAGAATGTCAACTCCCAAAACCAGGGTTGATGAGGAAAAGATCCTGTTTATTGCCTGGGAGATCACCCGTGATTCCATTTCGGGAAAAATAGCAGCCAATATTCTTTACCAACGCACTGCAGATGGTTCCATTAAACCAGGGTCAATAGAGAATGCTCCGTTCAGTGCCGGCAATTGGGCAATTACAGCAGGTAACCAAAAAGAACCGATAGAAACCCTCATTGTTGAAAATCCATTGCATCAGAAACTGGAATATGTTGGAAGTAATGGTGCCTTGCAAATGAAGGATATTTGGTTGCAAAGGGCGGAACTCGCCATCAGGATGAATTATTCAAAGGCAATGAGAACTATAGATATAGCGGAGATCAGCAACGATAAAAATACCCGCATTATTTTTAGTCATGCTATTGAGCCGAATGACCAATAACTGAATTATGAGAAAGTTAGTAATTCCTATCTTCCTGTTGATAGCCTATGCCTGTCATGGCCAGGTTTTTCCAACGGATACAGTTGTAAAAAAAGGAGCGCTCAACAAACGGATCAATTTCGTTTACCTGAGCGATGGATACCTCACGAGTGAACTAACATCATTTTCCACAGACGTTACTACTATCAACAATAAATTATTTCTTACCACACCCTTCAAAGAATACATCAACTATTTCAATATCTTCCAGGTAAGAGTTCCTTCTGCAGAATCAGGAGCCAAGCATGCCCATTCTGCGGGTGATTGTCCTGATGTTAGTGTTCAACCCATCTCAGACCCCAAAAATTATTTCGGCAGTCGTTTTGATTTTGGAGGAATTCACCGGCTGTTAGTACCGGATAGTAATGCCAAGGTCAATTCAGTACTGGCATCCAATCTTCCTAACTATGACCAGGCATTTATTATTGCCCATTCATCTTTCTATGGCGGATCAGGTGGAGTTTATGCAACCAGCAGTACTGATCCAAGTTCTGCTGAAGTAGCTATTCATGAATTGGGTCATTCTTTTGGGAAACTGGCAGATGAATACTGGGCAGGTCCTCAATACGCGATGGAAAAACCCAATATGACCGCGCAATCCAATCCTGCGCTGGTGAAATGGAAAAATTGGGTTGGAATAAATAATGTGGGCGTCTTCCCTTATTCTGCCAGTACAGCCTGGTTCAGGCCTGTGCAGGGCGGCCAATGTAAAATGGAAGTATTGGGAGTTCCCTTCTGTAGTGTTTGTGTTGAAACAATCATAGAACGAATTCATACGCTGGTAAACCCGATTGATAAGGTAACTCCTGCAGTGGCCGCAGTACCGCTAAGCCTGGATGGTAGCCTGTTCGGTTTCAAACTGGATCTCATTGCGCCTGTACCAAATACCTTGAAAGTAACCTGGAAACTGGATGGAAATGTAATTGGTAGTAATGTAGATAATGTTACTGTTAACGGTGCGATTCTTTCCGTAGCCAATCATACACTGGTTGCTACTGTGATTGATACTTCGCTGCTTAGTAAGGCTGATAATCATATCTCAATCCACACCTATAACACACAATGGAATATCAGCCGGGTTACCGGCATATCGGATCCTCAATTATTCAGGGCTAATCTCCAGGTATTCCCCAACCCTGCCGTTCAGGACATAATTGTTAAATACGAACTGGAGAAAAAAGCAAATGTATCGGTTGAATTTTTAACGGTAGATGGTAAAC
>CAMLGP010000319.1 GCA_946479535.1 uncultured Bacteroidota bacterium | reverse complement strand
TTCAAAAAGAAAAAGTAAGAAGGATAAAATAACAGTTGGGCCGCAGAGGGCCGCAGAGAAAAAAAGTTCCGCAGAGATAAAAAGAATCGCAGAGATAAAAAAGTTCCGCAGATAATAAGAGAGCCGCAGAGTTAATCTCTGCGGCACTCTTATTATCTGTGGACCTCTGTGGCCAAAATTTAAACACCAGTCTAACTTAATTCGCCGAACGGGCAGAAACCGAGTTGGATTTTGCAGCCGCTTCATCATTGGTTCCGTTCTTTATGAAACGGATTGAAAGACTGTCGGCACCTGTGCTTTCCGGAACACCGGTTAACAATACGGTATATACACCGTGATCATCCAGTGTGATAGTCCTGTTTACATTGATGTTTCCACCATTGCTCACATTAATTGCAACAGAACCTGGCGTTACACTCTTAAAAGGTGAAACCGAAGCAAATGCAGATTGCTCACTAAACACGTTACTGCCATTTGCAGCTACAGTTACCGTAGGATGGGTTGAATCAGGAATTGCATTGATATACCTGACCTGTGTTTCACCTCCGGATGACTGAGTACTGTCAAGATCATCAGCCACAATTACGTTACGGTAGGTATTACCTTTCCCTACAACGAATATGGAATAATACTTGTCTGGCGCAAAATCGTAACTGCCTGTGGCCAGCGAAGACCCGGTACTGAAATTGAAAGATTCAACCGGTCTTGTACCAGCGAATACAGCCAGGTACCCTCCAGTGAAGCTATTATAGCCTAAAGGTTGCTGGGTTAACAGATTTCCTGATAAGGCTATATTGGCGGCTGGAATATCCGTAGCAAGGTTAAAAGCCATAACACCTGCTGTAGGGGTATTATTATTGTCATTATCATTATGCTTATTACAGCTGGTAAATAATAAAATTCCAGCTAAAACACCTGCAACGGCCATTGCACCTGTACGCATAGAAGAAAAGAATACTTTCATTGTACACTCCTGTTTTTGTATGATTAATAAATAGAATAAGTAAAATTCAGCTATCGGCAATCACTTTAAAATGTTCTGCTGCGGCTGGTTTTGGAGTATAATAAAGCCGAAAAATTAGTGCCAATTAGCATGGAATCCTGGAGTTGCAGCAAATGTTAAGCTGGCATTAACAATTGAAAAAAAATTGAGGAACTATTAAACTAATCAACTCTTTAATTGTATAAGGGCAGATGTTGCATGAAATAAAAAAGCCCTGCATAACAGGGCTAAACTGTAGAATAAACCGAACGAACGAAAAGATTATGCGGATAGTTTAAAATCGATGGTAGTTACAGCGCCTTTACCCGGCCCTTCGCTTGCAATATCAATTGTGCCATCATGGCTTTCGATAATGGATCGGCAATTATAGAGGCCGAACCCGCTTCCGGAAAATTTGGTACTGAAGCCACGCTTGAATAGCTGGGTAGCAGTAGCCTGATCAAAACCAGCACCACTGTCCCGGATCTGGAGAACAAGCTGGCCGGGTTTTGTAAATGCATTTAATGTAATTAATTTCTCTTCTGCATTCTTGTCAATTGCTTCAATGCTGTTTTTAAGAATATTTAGTATCGCCTGCATCAATTTTGTTCTGTCTCCCTTGATGATGGGAAGTTCCTGTGGCATTTCCAGAGATACTCCAATAGCCATTTTATCAATAGAGGCAAATACCATGGAAATACTATCGTTAATAACATGACGAAGATTTACAGGTTCCCTTTCCTGAGAGCCTTTTCCGGAGATATATTGGCGCTGTATATTTAATATCTCCTGTATATGGGTAATGATATTTAGCTGCTCTGTAATTGACTTGGCAACTTCTTCCTGGTTACTGCGCTGTGTGAGGGCAATTCCTGCCAGCATTTTAATTACTGCACCCGCCTTTGCATCACCAATTGCATTAGCAATAGCCGGCTTGTTTTCTTCAAAGAACCGGGTTAGTGACATGAGGTTCTCCATTTTATCCTGTTCCTGCACGCGTCGTATCCTGGTAAGATAAGAACCGAAACCTACTACTGCGTTACCAATATCATGCATCACATTAGAAGCAATTTCATACTTTCCCTGCGCAACTGCCTTATCCAGATCCGCAGCGTGGCGTTCTGCCTCCAGCATTTTTACTTTTGTAATATCCCTTGACATGCCAAAGGTCCCAACCACCTCTCCTTTGTTGTTCAGCAAGGGCATTTTGGTGGTAGTGATCCAGCTTTCAGATCCATCCTTTTTGATCTCCTTTTCTATAAAGTCAATTTTAGGGACCTGAGTGCGCTGGATTGCCTGTTCGTCTTCAAATGCTTCACGGGCATGTATCTCATCCTGGAAGTCGTAATCAGTTTTGCCGATCATTTCCTCCATGGGAGTATGGAACCGGTTAGCCATGTATTTGCTTACACGCAATACCTTGCTGTCTTTATCTTTAAAGTAGATTGAGTCCGGCATATTATCCATAAGGGAATCAAGATAATATTTTTCCTTTTCAAGGTTTTCTCTCAGTGCTGCCAGTTCCATTGCAACCTGTGCACCTTTTTGTAAACGGCCCATTTCAAGGACCTGGGTGATCTGATTTTTACTATATTTTTTCAGTTGATACCCCCAAAGTCCGCAGATAAAGAATATAAAACCAGCCAGCAGAAAGTGAATGATGAAGGTCCTTAATTCAAAATAATCAAGTTGAGTAAAAAATACATTTTCAATTCCTGAATTCTGGAGGTAACCGAATGCTACATGGTGTATAACCACTACAAGCAGCATTGGGATCTGCAGTTTCCAATTCTGATAGGTTATAAGAATTGCACTCCCAATAAATGCAAAGAAATGCATTTCAAACAGGCCATGCATCTGGTAGATGAACTGGGCCATGAAAATACCCAATACAACACTTAAAACATACTGGTAAAGATCAGAATCTGGCAACATTTTTTTCGCGGAATAGTACGCCAGCAGACTGATTCCTCCGCATCCGATAGCAATAAACCAGGTATCATAAAAGAACGCGAATGCAAGGCCGGTGAGGAAATAAATTGGGAGAAAGTAATTAATTAACCTGTCTGATCTTTTTTTCACCTGAAGTCTGAAGGCGGTTGTCTGATTAAGTATTTCCTGTTCGGGCATGGATTATTCTTTATTTGTTACAGTTTGGAAGTGAACATCCATAGGCTTTAAGCGCCAGAGGGTTGAATTGACGTATTATATTACCCTCCATGAGTGAATCCAGTGCCATCCGGGCAAACTCGGAATTCTTTTCTGAGCAATAGCGTGTTCTATTATAGTTTCCTCTGAAGAACAGGTTATGACTGGCATCAATGATCACTGCCTGTGGCGTTGAATACACACCACAGTTTACCGCAATGGTAGTATCGAAATAAACCGGAATGTTTAAATCATATTTATCCTGGATATCTTTTGAAGTATAGTTTTTAGTGCTCATCACTACTATCCCGAAATCCACCTTATTACCATACTGTTTAACCAGGGATTTAAAATGTGGCATATTGAAGCGGGAACAGGGACAAAGCGGATTGAAAAAATGCAGGAAAAGCGGCCTGTCTCTGGTAAAGCTTACCTTTCCCGGCAGGCTTACGGGCGTTCCCATATTTACCTGGATATAATATGCAGGCACAGGTGTTGGCAGGTTATACTTCCAGTCATTATACCAGAAGATAGCGCCTACCCCTCCTGAAAGAAGCATCAGCCAGATAAATAAGGTCAGTTTTTTCATGGATATACTTTGGTTCTATTGCAGTTTACTACTGCATGGGAAGGGTGATCGTAAATGTTGCACCTCTCTCGTTCTTTGTTTTTATGGTTCCTCCATGAGCGGTGATATACCCTTTAACAATGGCCAATCCAAGACCGGTACCGTTGCTTTTCTGCCTTGTTACAAAGGGATCAAACAATGTTTTTGCTATCTCCTGTGGAATGCCGGGTCCATTATCCTTTACGGTAATGATAACCTGGCCCGCAGCTTTATCAGTATCTGCTGCTACATGAATGCAGGGATTATCTGTTTTATGATCCAGCAGTGCATCAATGGCATTATTCACCAGGTTCATAATTGAACGTTTCAGCTTGCTTTCATCACCCGGAACTACCAGTCCGGTAAGGCCTTCCTTACGAATTGTGACCTTGCCTTTGGTATTTTTTGCTTCAGCCAGTTCTATACCTTCTTCAATGATCTTATCTACATTCACGGGAGATTTCCTGACAGGCGTTTCTTTAATAAAATCAAGGAAATCTTCAAATATCTCGGATGCCTGAACGCCACACTGATCAATCATGTCCAGCCATTCATTATTGGGGTAATCTGCACGCATCATATCCGTAAGCACCTTAATATTCTTGATAGGTGAACGCAGATCATGCATCATCATGCTTACTGCCTTGCCTACCGCTGAAAGCTTTTCTTTTTGAAGGAGCTTTTCATTCAATTCAGCATTGCGGATTGCTTTGGCTGCATTGAGAACAAATAATTTGAGCAGGTATAGTTTCTCTGTTTTGAGTTGCTCCTGCTTTTTCAGCACTGCAAAAATTGTATAGGTATCCAGGCGCGCAAACACCACATCATCCAGTTGTTCCACTCCCCCATCCTGTATGGAAGTTTCCTTCAGGCGGGTAACCAGCTCTTCTACATTGATCTTATCTTCAATGGAACCAATGGAAAATATCTTTTCATAAACGAAATCCTCATGCAATCTGCCCAGTAGCGCCATATCCGTTTCTAC
>CAMLGP010000318.1 GCA_946479535.1 uncultured Bacteroidota bacterium | reverse complement strand
AATGAACAGGAAAGAATTAACAGTTGTGCACAATCGTTGCTTAGATCAGACTAATAATAAAAAAAGCCGTCACGCTAAAGCGGACGGCTTTGAAACGAAGATCGATAGATAAGGTTGCTTAGTTGGTAGCTAAAATAAGGTACTAATTATAGTATGCTTACCTGCTTAACAGGCTGATTGCGGTTTTACCATTTCTCCGGATTTTCCAGAGTTCAGCAGCACTAAATGATCTTTTTGGTTGCTCGGATTCAATAACTCCTTTTGCAACGGTTTCTTTTACTTCTGTGAGCAGCGTCTTTAACTCGTCTGCATCCATCTGTACAATAGATGGCATAACATCATTCTTCATGATTATTTCCTTTTTTAATGTTTACAATAAATCGCTGAGCTGTCGGAAGAAAAACACTAAAGAATCGTTAGGAGAAGAAAGTGAATTCTGTCGTCTGTTTGAAAGTACTATTCAATTGCTCAATTTGACGGTGCAAATATACGAATAATTGGCCAGCTTTTCAAAGGATAAGCTGTGTAAATTGTCGTTTTTATTAGTGAATTGAGTGTTTTCCCTGATAGATTGTAAGTGATTGATTATGATATAACCATACGGGCGGTAACGAGTAGTTGACCTGTATGTCTCATCGTATGTTCAGCCGCATGAAACAGCAGTCCAATTATGTTGGAAGGGATCTGTTTTCGTCCCACTCCCCTCCTGGTTGTAAGTGTTGCACTCTCCGTTTCTTTTAATTGGCTTAATGCAGTTTCCACCTGTTCACTAAGTCGTTGAAGTAAAGCTTCAGTTGTAATGGTAATATCTTCTACACTTTCCTGTTTGAGATAGTTTAACTGCTGCTCATTCAGCTGTTCGCCGCGTGCATAAGTAAACAGCCTGTCCAGCACTCCGGGAATATGACGTAAATGAAAGCCAACTGAAGCCACAGCATTGGGCTGTTCCCATAATGCAGTTGATGGGAATGTTTCCAGGGCCTCCTCAATTTCCCGCCTCGCCTGCAAAATGGCATGTGCAACAGGCTGTAATAATGACGGAATATCCTGTATAGGTCCACTGAGCCAAAATTCTGAAGTCGCCATTTTTTTTGAGTACAAATGTAAATAACTCTGTTTCGTCGGAATTCAGCCCCTTCTGGCAGCAGATTTGCGGACTTATTCTAAAATTATTATTATGGCAACAAAAGAACAAACCGCGGTTATGACAACTAAAGAAATTGCAAGCCGCCTTACAGAATTATGCCGAAAAGGAGAATGGACTCAGGCACAACAGGAATTATATGCAGACAATGCTGTGAGTATTGAACCAATGGCAACACCAGCTTTTGAAAAAGAAACAAAGGGTCTTAAAGCTATTATTGCAAAAGGAGAAAAATTTGATGCAATGGTGCAGGAATATCATTCCCTGAATATATCTGAGCCGCTGGTTACAGACAATTGCATTGCATTTATTCTTTCTATGGACCTTACCATGAAAGGCCGGCCCAGAGAACAGATGCGCGAAATCTGTGTGTATGATGTAAAAGATGGAAAAATAGTTTCTGAACAATTCCACATGTGAGGGCCCTGATCAGGATCAGCTATGGTCCCGGCTATTGTTTGGTAACTAACTTATTTCTATTTTGGTAAAGCATTATTATTAATAATGCTTTTTTTATTTTAAATACGATCCAATGAATAAGGTATTATTTTCCCTCCTTTTTCTAATCTCCAGCATTGGAGCTTATAGTCAGGATACAATAGCAGTAAATAATCAAATTTTTGAAACAGTTGAGGTAGAAGCTGAATTTCCTGGTGGTGTAGAGGCCTGGAGAAATTTCCTTATGAAAAATCTGAATCCAAATGTGCCGGTAAAAAATGGCGCCCCTCTTGGAAAATATACCGTGTATGTACAGTTCATTGTTGCCAAAGATGGAACTGTCCGCGATGTAGTTCCACTTACCAAATTGGGATTTGGAATGGAAAATGAAGTTGTTCAACTGCTCAAAAAATCAGGTAAATGGTCCCCTGCCATACAGAATGACCGTCCTGTTAATGCCTACAGAAAACAACCCGTAACCTTTATGGTCACCGGGGATGATATACGAATAGCCACTGAAACTCCTTACGTGTTATATACCGGAAGGGACAATGAGATCATGCTGGACATTAAGAGAGTAAAAAATGAAGACCTTACTCTCACTATCACAAAAGGTACTATTACAAAAGGCAGTAATGGATCTTACATAGCAAAAGTGAAAGGCACCGGCAGGGCTTTACTTACAATAACAGGGAAAAAAGGGAAAGAGGTTGCTACGGTTAGTTTTGAGATTATGGATAAGTAATAATCTTACTTCACAAATTTCAGGATGAGCCCTCCATTTGTTCCTGCCCAGCCATGATTTGCATCTGTGAAATGTAATTCAACCGCATAATTATCTTTCAGTGTAACCTCCCTGGTCCAGGTGGAACCCCCATCGGTAGTTTTCATTATTAAGTTTTTATCCGTAAGGTATCCCAATTGAGAATTGATAAAATGCAAATTATGATAATAGCCATCGGAAACGGATGTGGCATATACAGTTGACCAGTTTGCTCCACCATCCGTAGTCTTTTTTATTGTAGTTTCATTGCCAAAAAAACCTGTATTGATGTCAGTAAACAATGAGTTTTCCGCACCGCCACTGGTAATGCCATGGTTTGTAACAGGCGTCCAGGAAGTACCGCTGCTAGTTGTTTTATAGAGGACACCATTTGCCACAGCCCAGCCATTTTGTTCGTTTATGAAAAATAATACGCTCATCTGTTCAGACCGGATGTTTTTGTCCATCCTGTACCTAATGAATCTTCCTTTGGTGCAGGAGTATCTCCATCATGGTTCTTTTTACAACTAATAAATAGAAGAAGGCAAATAAGGGGAAGTAATGGTTTTTTCAAGGATATGATGTTTGGGCTTTGAGTCTTTAAAAAACGAAGAAAGCATTGATTTAGTGTGGCTAAGGCAATTAAAAAACCCCTCCGCCTGGGCGGAGGGGTTGTATACATACACATTATCATTAATTCACTGATTATTTCACTTCTTCATAAGGCACATCAGTTACATTATCACCTGCGGTGGCATCAGCGGTTTGTTGTTCACCCTGATTTCCTTCTGCTCCGGGTTGTTGACCTCCAGGCTGTCCGGCACCTGCAGATTGTGCATTATAAATATCCTGGCTGGCAGCTGTCCATGCATCATTCAGTTCTTTCATAGCTGCATCAATAGTTGGGATATCCTGTGATTTATGTGCTTCTTTCAGTTTATTCACTGCGGTTTCAATAGTAGCCTTCTTGTCAGCCGGTATCTTGTCGCCATATTCTTTTATCTGCTTTTCAGTCTGGAATACCAGGCTATCGGCCGCATTCAATTTGTCTACTTTTTCACGTTCAGCCTTATCAGTAGCTTCATTGGCTCTTGCTTCCGCTTTCATCTTTTCAACTTCATCCTTGCTTAATCCACTACCGGCTTCAATATGGATCTTCTGTTCTTTACCAGTGCCCTTATCTTTTGCGGTTACATGAAGGATACCATTGGCGTCAATATCAAAGATCACTTCAATCTGGGGAACGCCTCTTGGAGCTGGTGGTATACCATCCAGGTTGAATATTCCAAGGCTCTTATTGTCTTTAGACATGCTGCGCTCACCCTGCAATACATGTATCTGCACTCCAGGCTGGTTATCACTGGCTGTTGAGAAAACTTCCGATTTCTTGGTAGGAATGGTAGTATTTGATTCAATCAGCTTTGTCATCACTCCACCCATGGTTTCAATACCCAGAGAAAGCGGAGTAACATCAAGTAATAACACATCTTTTACTTCACCGGTCAGTACTGCACCCTGGATAGCTGCACCAACGGCAACTACTTCATCAGGATTCACACTACGATTGGGTTTCTTGCCAAAGAATTTTTCAACGATCTCCTGCACTTTGGGAATACGTGTACTACCACCCACCAGTATCACTTCATCAATCTGGGATGTTGACATACCGGCATCTTTTAAGGCAGCTTCACAAGGTTTCAGACAACGGGCGAATAAATTATCAGCCAGCTGTTCAAACTTTGCGCGGGTAAGTTTTTTCACCAGGTGTTTGGGAACACCATCAACCGCTGTTATATAAGGTAGATTGATCTCTGTTTCCGTAGAAGAAGAAAGTTCCACTTTGGCTTTTTCAGATGCTTCTTTCAAACGCTGTAAAGCCATTGGATCCTTTCTCAGGTCAATTGCTTCTTCTTTTTTGAACTCTTCAGCAAGCCAGTCCATAACCACTTTATCAAAGTCATCACCACCCAGGTGAGTATCACCATTAGTGGATTTAACTTCAAATACACCATCACCAAGTTCAAGAACTGAAATATCGAATGTACCACCACCCAGGTCAAACACTGCGATCTTCTGATCATGTTTGCCCTTGTCAAGGCCATAAGCCAGGGCGGCAGCTGTAGGTTCATTTACGATACGGCGAACATTCAATCCGGCAATTTCACCAGCCTCTTTGGTAGCCTGGCGCTGCGCATCATTAAAGTAAGCCGGAACGGTAATTACGGCTTCGCTTACTTCCTGACCCAGGTAATCTTCAGCAGTCTTCTTCATTTTCTGAAGAACCATGGCTGAGATCTCCTGTGGAGTGTAAGGGCGACCGTCAATGTCAATCCGTACGGTATTATTGAAACAAATCACCACTTTATAGCTACAGAGACTGATATATTCCGAT
>CAMLGP010000317.1 GCA_946479535.1 uncultured Bacteroidota bacterium | reverse complement strand
TACCGATGCACAGGGTAATGCCTATCTGGCAGCATCTGCACTGGTAAAAGCCACCTTACATTATGATGGCAATTCCTTTTTCACACTTACATTAAAAAATAATTCTGGTGGCACCGCCAATGAAACTCCACTCAGTCCGGGAGTATGGGCTGTTTCCTATATAGCAGGTGGAAACTTGTTAGATCCTAATCCACTTTACAAATCCGGGCAGCCAACCGCAAATGGGCTAACCGCTATTGCTGAAATGGGAGATAATGCGCCATTGTCTACCTATGTAACGGGTATCACTGGAATATTTACACCATTATCGCCAATCCTGGTAGTAGTCTATACCGGCAATGATAATCCTTTCTATAAAGTAGGTGAGAATGACCGGGGAGAAGGCCTTAAACAATTGGCCCAGCAGGGAAATGCAGACATCCTTGCAGCTGCACTCATGAATAAACCGGGGGTAAAGCATGTGTATGTTCTGCCTGCAGCGGATACCAGGGTTTTACTGCCTAAAATAAATGGTATGAATGGAGGAAAAGTTTCTCATGACATAGAAGTGAAGGATGGGGACAGGCTGGCAATTGCCACGATGTACGGATTTTCTAATGACTGGTTTTTTGCAACATCTGGCAATGGTGTGAAACCAGTACCGGGCGACATATCCAATTCAATTGTATTATATGATAATGGAACGGCTATTGACCAGTTTCCCGGAGCAGGGATCACCCAGTTTAATCTGGCAGGAACACCACTTGCAGACAATAAGCCGATTATGGCTGTTCCTAACCCGAACCCTTTTACAACACTTCCTGCCATATCAAATATCATTCATGCGACACTTCAATAGATCAAAGAGAAATACCTTGCGATTATTCTGAACTATGAAACATCTATTTGAAGATAATAACACCGGCGGCAGGTTTTCCCTCCTCATCAATGACCATTCATTAAAAGGAGCAGGTATCTTAAACGAGAAAAAGGAAACAACAAATACAATTGTATTCAATGTTGGGCCGGCGCAAATTGTAACCATTGACCAGGTGCCGTATGCATTTCCTGCAAATTCGGCACTGGCCCTGGTTGCCTATCACCATTTTATTTTTGAGCAACCGGAAAACCTTGTAGCATGGCAGTTCAACCGGGAGTTTTATTGTATTGTGGACCATGATGCCGAAGTAGGCTGCGCCGGCTTTCTTTTCTATGGTATTCATCATCCAATGATCCTGCCGCTGACTGCAGATGAAACGGAAGGAATTTCTCTTTTAAACAATTTATGTGTGGAAGATATGGTGGTAAAAGACACAATGCAGGGAGAGATGCTGCGTACACTATTGAAAAGGCTGATCATTAATATAACCCGGATAGCCAAGAAAAAGGCTACCATGGGCGGAAAGGTTTCAGCCGACAGGTTTGATCTTTTGCGGAGATTCAATATGTTATTGGAACAGCATTTCAGAAAGGAGCATGAAGTACGATTTTACGCCGGCGCACTCAATCGCTCACCTAAAACACTGTCTAATCTTTTTGCCCTGATAGATTATCCCGCTCCTTCTTTATTAATTAAAAGAAGAATAATACTGGAGGCTAAACGGTATATGAATTTTACAGGGATGACTGCCAAGGAAATCGCCTATTCCCTTGGTTTTACTACTCCCGCGCATTTCAGCAATTTTTTTAAAAAGCATTCCGGTAACAATTTTTCCAACTCCCGTTACCAGGAAGTAAATCACAGTTATAATTAAAGGCTTCGATATATTTTTCTATTCTAATTCAATAAAAATTAAACAAATGTTACAAATATTGGTAAGGAAAAGGATTTTGGTGAAACTGGGTGTGTTTTCATTATTGTTATTGGCAGCTGGTTGTGGTGAACCAGCCTCCAGCCAGGTATCTGAAATATATGCACCAGGCAATAAGGCCATCAACGGCTATGATGCGGTTGCGTTTTTTACTGATTCCATGGCTGTTAAAGGATCAGGCAACTATTCCTTTAACTGGAAAGGTGCAGACTGGTCATTTGCTTCAGCAGAAAACATGGAAAAGTTCAAGGCAGATCCGGATAAATATGCCCCTCAATTCGGTGGATACTGTGCGTATGGCTGTTCTCAGGGCCACAAAGCGCCAACACAACCTGAAACATGGACAATAGTAAATGGCAAGCTCTATTTCAATTATAATGGAGAGGTGAAGAAAAAATGGACCGCAGACCGGGACGCGCTGATCGAAAAAGCGGATGCCAACTGGCCTGCTGTCAAAACACAGAAATAGATCAATGAAGGAAATAACCGTAGAAAATCTGGGGCCAGAAGAGAACATACCCTATGATCTCCTGCTATTGGCCGATGAAACGCTGGAAGCTATTAATAAATATACGCAGAGGTCAAATGTATATGTGGCCAGGAATGAAAAGTATCCACAACCCGTTGCTGCCTTTGTGCTAAAGAAGTCCAGCGATACAGAAATGGAAATATGGAATATTGCGGTAGCTCCCGAATTCCAGGGAAAAGGAATCGGGAGCTATTTAATAAACTGGATTTGCCTTTATGCCCGGCTGAACAATTGCAAGATTATCTGGGTAGGAACTCCTGATTCCGCGTCCAGGCAAATTAATTTTTACCAGAAAAATGGATTTGTTATATCCGAGATCGTAAAGAATTACTTCATAGACAATTACCCCCAGCCGATCCTGGAAGATGGAATCTATTTAAAAGATATGGTACTGTTTAAAAGAGAGCTGTAAAGCTGATAGTGGGTCTTTTTGGATCAGCCACCAGTATTTTATGCTTTGTCCGCTGCCTGACACAAAAAATCGACCCGATATATTAGATTTCCTGCTTAAATTACCCTTATATTTTAACACATTGGACGCCAATCATGGCCTTACCGGAAAACGATATACTTCAGGGACATTTTAAGGAAAATGAATTCTATGCTTTTACGCTCGACCATTTGCGTGAAGCCGTTTTCTGGATAGACCAGGATGGCTATATCCTGCAGGTGAACGATGCCGCCTACCTCCTCTCCGGTTATACTAAAGTGGAACTCCGGAAAATGCATGTATTTGATATAAATGCCAGTGTGCAGCAGCCAGACTGGCATTTCATCTGGAACCGGCTCCGCGAAAATAAGAAGGTGGTTTTTGATGCCAAATTCAAACGAAAAGATCAATCCATTATTGATATTGAGATCACCCAAAATTTCATGGTCTTCGATGGCCGTGAATATTCCTGCTCAATAGTCCGCGATGTACGTAAAAGAAATTACGAGGAAGAAATGTTGCGTACTGTTTCTGAAGCAACCTCTGGCCTGGTGGGTGAGGATTTCTGTATAGAACTGGCAAAGCATATCACAATGACCCTGTCTATGCGGTATGCCCTCATTACCGAATGCGCCAATGAAGAAAAAACCAGGTTACGTACACTTTGCTATTTGGACGGCGAAAAGATCCTTGATAATATTGAATATGATACTGAGGGCATTCCATGCGAGATCATCATGCAGGGAAAGGACTTTTTTATGCCTGCCGGAGTACAGGAAAAATATCCAAAGGAAGCAGGTATTGAATCAGCGGTAGGCGTTCCCATCTATAGTACAAAAAGTGGAGAGATCATCGGTCATATTCTTGCCATAGATCCCAATCCTGTTACCGCTGAGAAAAATCAAACAGCTATCCTTAAGATCTTTGCAGCCAGGGCCGGAGCTGAACTGGAAAGAATGAAGGCGGAAGCACAACTGAAGATCGCTAATTCCAACCTTGAAGTATTATTAAAGGAAAGCGAAGAAAGATTTCGTGATCTTTTTGAGGAGGCTCCCATAGCCTATGTGCATGAAGGGCTGGATTCCAAATTTATCAAGGCCAATCGGGCTGCCATGCGGATTTTGGGAATAAAACCGGAAGAAGTGCCTTTCACCTATGGCAGAATGTTTGTACCTGAAAGCCAGGAAGCCAAACGCCGTTTTAATGAGGCCTTTGCTTCAGTTGGAAGAGGAACTGATACAAGTGGGGTGATCATGGAATTACGTCGCAAGGATAATGGCAAACCCATCTGGATCCAATGGTGGTCAAACCCTGATCCCGGTGGTCAATTCACCCGTACCATGTTCGTTGATATTACGGAGAAGGTGTTGATGGAACAGGAACAGGCAAGACTGAAAGCCCAGAACCAGTATCTGCAGGATGAGATCAAACTCAACAATAATTTTGAGGAGATCATTAGTAAAAGCAAGGATTTTCAAAAAGTATTACAGCAGATTGAACAGGTTGCATCAACAGATGCTACCGTATTGATTTTAGGTGAATCGGGAACAGGTAAGGAATTGATTGCGCGGGCTGTTCATAATATCAGTAACCGTAGCAAACGACCTTTGGTGAAAGTGAATTGCGCTACGCTGCCGGCTAACCTTATAGAAAGTGAATTATTCGGTCATGAAAAAGGCGCCTTCACCGGTGCCATGGAAAGGAAGATTGGTCGTTTTGAACTGGCTGATGGTGGCTCCATCTTCCTTGATGAAATTGGAGAACTGCCGGTTGAACTGCAGGCAAAGCTGTTACGCGTATTGCAGGAAGGTGAATTTGAAAGGCTGGGTAATCCCAAGACCATGAAGGTAAATGTGAGGGTGATCGCTGCTACTAACCGCAACCTCCAGCAGGCTATTGAAAAAAAGGAATTTCGCGAGGATCTTTATTACCGGCTGAATGTATTTCCCATTATGTGTCCTCCGTTACGGAAAAGAAAAGAAGATATCC
>CAMLGP010000316.1 GCA_946479535.1 uncultured Bacteroidota bacterium | reverse complement strand
CCAATTACCAAAACCAGAAACAGACCATCAGAGGTGGTCCTTCTCCGCTAACTGATTCTACCAATAAGGATGCAAAATCTCAAACCGGACTGGATAAAGATTATGCGTTCAGCTATAGCATGAATGTTTCCGAGCCAATGGTAATGCTTATTCCACGGGTGAAGGGTGGCAGTGACGGTTTTGGAGAAATGAATGAAGACAATTCAAAAGCAATTGAAGCATTGCGCGGTATGCCACAGGAACTCAGTAACCAGTTGCTGCAGGAAGGTCAGGGCACGCTCTATTGGGGTGGTATTGGCAGTACCTCCGGTGCGCCCTATGTGGGCGCTATCATCATATTTCTGGCAATTCTTTCCTTCTTCCTGCCACAAAACAAACACAGATGGTGGGCGCTGGTAGCGCTTATCTTCACCATCATGTTAAGCTGGGGCTCCTACTTCAAGGAATTCAATTACATGATCTATGATCTGCTACCTTTCTATAATAAATTCAGAGCGCCGAGCATGATACTCGCCATCTCCCAATTATTATTACCAATGCTGGCTGTAATTGGCCTTGATATCTATAGCAAAACTGCCGACAGAAAATCATTGATGCCTGCCTTCAAAAAAGGACTCCTTGCTATGGGTGCAGTTTTTGTACTTGCGTTTCTGCTATATATGTCCTCTGATTTCCTTTCTGAAAGTAACTCAGCTATATTGAAAAATATTCGTACCAGCAACCAACCTCGGTTGTATGAAGCAGTGAAACCGTTCTTTGATGGACTGATAGAAGATCGCAAGGGATTGATGCTCGGAGATATTTTCCGTGCGATTGGATTTGTGATGGTAGCTGTGGTAGCTCTATTCCTTTTCTTGCGGAATATATTGAAGCCAACCTATGTTATCGCAGGTATTGCTGTATTCGCTTTTATTGATGTGATCGCAGTGGACTCTCGATACCTTAACTCAGAGAACTACCAGGATAAGGCAGAAAATGAAAATACTTTCCAGTTATCCAAGGCAGATCAGGAGATACTGGCAGATAAATCCTATTATCGCGTTTTCAACTTTGCAGGTAATCGTTTTGCAGAATCTTATACATCCTATTCTTATAATTCTTTGGGTGGCTATCACGCTGTGAAGCTCCGCCTCTTCCAGGATATTATTGAGCATCAGTTGAGCCAACGACCAAATCCTGCTGTGTTAGACATGTTTAATGTGAAATTTGTTATTCAGAAAGACGCGAATGGTGTTACACAGGGATACCAGAAAAATGATTCAGCACTGGGCAATGCATGGCTGGTTAAAACCATCAGCTTTGTAAAGGATGCAGATGCAGAAATGGCGGCCATCACTAACTTCCATCCAAAAGATACTGCTATTGTGCAGGAAATGTACCGCAGTTCAATTCCGTTCATGCCCGTGCCGGATAGTACTGCTACCATTCAGCTAACGAAGAATGATAACGATTATCTTTCGTATAATTTCAATGCAGCCTCCAACCAGTTTGTTGTATTCAGTGAGGTATATTATGAACCAGGCTGGAATGCTACCATTGATGGAAAACCGGCCCCGATAGTTAAAACTGATTATATCCTCCGTGGAATGGCAGTACCCGCCGGCAAGCATACTATAGAAATGAAATTTGAACCACCGGCTTACATGAAAGGCAAAAAGCTCACTAATATTTTTAATATAGTGCTGGTTGTACTGGTACTGGCCGGCATATTTATGGAATGGAGAAGTGGCAAAAGTGGCTCAAAACCTGCAGTTGCATGATTTAATGGCCCCTATCCGGATATTAAGCATTGTTTGGTATAAGGTATTGCCCGCACGCTTTGGCGGGCAGAAGGGTATTGCCAATTTCAATAAGGCATTGGGAAAATTGTTTCACCTGGCTTGCCTTTGTTCCCGAAACAATGAAGCTCCTGCTGATCTGTCTTATTCTGTTATTCCAGAATTGCCGGTAAGCAAATGGCAATTTCTTAATCCATTCGTTCAGCAAAAAATCGTTCGGATAGCTAAAAAGGAAAAGTCTACTCATATTATCCTTGAACATCCCTATCATGCAAAGGCTGCACTTAAAGCAAGACAGGCAACAGGGGCACTACTAATTGCACACTCTCATAATATTGAATCAGAAAGATACCGTCAGTTAGGCAAACATGGCTGGAAGCTCTTATATAAGCATGAGAAAAGAATACACCATCAGGCAGACTTTAACCTGTTCAAGACTGAAGAGGAAATGAACTATGCTTTAAAGCATTTTGAATTATTGCCGGAGAAATGCATGGTTATGCCATACGGAATAGCTCGCCCTGCAAAAACAAATAAGAATTATGCACGGAACTTCATTAGAGACAACCATGGAATTCCTGCAAATTGCAAGGTCCTTTTATTTGCTGCCACGCTGGATTATGCGCCGAATGAAGAGGCAGTTAATAATTTTTATGAACAGATAGCGCCAAAACTTCCTGACGATTTCCGGATCATTATCTGTGGTCGCAACAGGATCAAAGGATTTGAATACCTGTATCTACTGCATCATCCACTAATCATTAATGCCGGGGAGGTTGATAATATTGACATTTATTTCGATGGGGCGGATGCATTTGTCAATCCCGTAATGATGGGGGGTGGTGTGCAGACTAAAAACCTGGATGCACTCAGCCATGACCTGAATGTTGTGTGCTTCTCATCAATGCTTTCAGGAATTAATCTTTCCGTATGCGGAGGCAAAGTGAATATCGCTCCGCACCAGGATTGGGAGGCATTTATTGCGGCCATTCATGAAGCACTTTCAGGCCCATTCCCTGATACACCACCCGCTTTTTATGAATACTACTCCTTTGACAGACAGGTGCTCCTCTTTGCTGAACGCCTTAAAGGGCTCAAAAATCAGCTCGCAACACTCCCTGTTTCCCTGTAAATTTGCCGATTAAGTATGGATGCAGCAACACCCCTGGTTTCGGTTATCATGAGTGTTTACAATAGCGAGCAATGGCTTAAACTGGCTATTGATAGCATTATCCATCAATCTTACCCTAATTGGGAACTGATCATTATCGATGACGCTTCCAATGAATCTGCCAGGCAAATCCTCCAGTCTTATGCTTCAGACCAACGGATAATCATTCACCGGAGGGATCGCCAACAGGGATTGATCAAAAACCTGAACCTGGCCATTGATCTTTCAAAAGGAGATTTCATAGCACGGATGGATGCTGATGACATCAGTGAACCTGACCGGCTGGCAAAACAGGTAGCCTACCTTCAACAGCATCCAACCGTTGATGCAATTGCAAGTTTTATTACCATGATCAATGAAAAGGGAGATATAACTGGTATTTGGGCGGATGATAGAAAAACCTCAGGTTATGAATCCATCAAAACCATTCTTCCCCGCACCAATTGTATTGCACACCCTACGGTTATGCTGCGCACGCAGGTTTTAAGGCAATATCGTTATAATGAGCACCAGGTCCACATGGAAGACTGGGACCTTTGGCTGCGACTGCTAAATGACGGCAAGATCATTGAAAAGATCAATGAACCACTCCTTCTTTACCGGGTTCATTCCTCCTCAGTCACCAGCACTTATCTGAAGCGTTCAGCCTTCCAGAAAAAATATGTGTTTTATAAACAGTTCCTTTCTCAAAACAAAGCGGGAACCATTGTTTCAAGGATCCGGTTAATATCCCGGATAAACAGGGTTAAACTATTTTTGTCCCGGATTAAAAGAAAACTCACATCATAAATAACTGGCCATACCGCAGGTTGATCTTCAAAAGAAAGATAGAAGGGATCTTCATCTTCCCTTTTATTTTGACTGGAAGATTGATCTCCATGATCCGCCCTTTGAAAAAAGAATACAGGATCTATTTCTTCTTTTCTTTTTACCATATTGGTGGCGCTGAGAAAGTGCATGCTCAAATTACGCAGGCAGCAGGAGGAAATGATTGTATTCTTTTCTTTACAAAAAGATCCCATAATGACCTGTTCCTGGAAACATTCAAAGCATCTGGTTGTGACATCAGGGATATCTCACGTTATACGGACAATAAATGGCTTTATCCCATCAACCTGATCTTTCGTGGAATTATCAGTGGTTATATCAATCACCAGAAAAACCAGGCGGTAGTCTTAAATGGCCAATGCAATTTTGGGTACAAGCTATCTCCCTGGATCAAAAAGACTGTTCCACAGGTAGAATTGATCCACTCATTAAACAGCTTCTCTTATATACGCATACCGTTCCTTCCTTTTATTACACGCACGGTGATGATCAGCAGAAAAAGAATTGAAGATCATGTACACCTGTATGAAAAGCTGTCAATACCTGCCGCATTTGCCGAAAGAATACAATACATTTCAAACGCCGTTCCACTTCCAGCCAGTCCGGTCAAAAAGGAAAACACCCCACTTACTGTGCTATTTTCAGGACGTGGCGGACAGGAGAAAAGAGTTCACCTCATCGCTGAAATGGGTGCAGCGCTTTATAGAGGGCCTGGCGGTTTTCAATTTGAATTTTTGGGTGATGTATCTGGTGTGCTGAGCACCGGGGATTACACGTATATCAGATTTTATGGCAATCAGTCTGACCAGAAATATATAAATCAGATCTATGACAGGGCTCATGTTTTAATACTGACCTCTGAAACAGAAGGTTTTCCTATGGTGGTAATTGAAGCCATGGCTCATGGCGCTGCAATTATTTCCACACCGGTGGGAGATATTCCGTACCATGTAAAAAACGATGTTAATGGCTATCTTTTCAGCT
>CAMLGP010000315.1 GCA_946479535.1 uncultured Bacteroidota bacterium | reverse complement strand
TGGTGGACGACAAAAACAATAAATCATACGTTGCCATTATGGGTGGAGCTACGCTGGCAGTGATCAATAATAGCGACTGGAAAAAGGACACGGATATGGTGGTGGAATCAAATCCACGTCATATAGTAATGGATACCAGTGGACACCTGTTTGTGTCTTATAATAAACTGGCTAAAATTGCCTGTATAGATGTGGCTACCGGGCAATCACTGTTTACTGCAACCACACATGCTGCTCCAAGGACGATCATACTTTCAAAAAATCATAAATTCCTGTTTGTGACCTGTTACAGCAGTGATTTTGTGGACGTATTTAAGATAAATGATGATAATTTTGAGAAACTGGCTTCTTTCCCTTGCAAGGGTCACCCGGTTGGCGTAGATATATTTGAAAACAATGATACATTGGAGGCCTGGGTATGCAGTTATAGTAATGGCTCCATCAGTGTGTTTAGTTTTAACAAGAAATGAACATTGCGTCAACTTTGAATAAACTGTCGGAAATTTGGGGTTTACTGCCTGAATCTGACGATAGAATATGAAGTTTTCTCACCTCCATGTACACACTCAGTTTTCCCTGCTCGATGGAGCTGCTTCAATACAGAAATTATACAAGAAAGCAATAGCCGATGGCATGCCCGCACTGGCCATTAGTGACCATGGAAATATGTTTGGGGTTTTTGAGTTTGTTGCCGAAGCACATAAACATAAAGACGAGAATGGCAAGCTGAAGGTAAAACCGATTGTAGGTTGTGAATTTTACCTGACTATCGACAGACATCAAAAAACATTTACCAAGGAGAAGAAGGACCCCCGCTATCACCAGATATTACTGGCAAAGAACGAACAGGGTTATAAGAACCTGGTAAAACTCACTTCACTGGGTTTTATTGAAGGCATGTATAGCAAGTATCCACGGATCGACAAGGAACTTATCCTTCGTCACCATGAAGGATTGATTGCAACAACCTGCTGCCTCGGCGCCATGGTGCCACAAGCCATTCTAAAGAAAGGAGAAGAGGAAGGTGAAAACGAATTCAAATGGTGGCTGAATATTTTCCAGGAAGATTTCTATGTAGAGTTACAGCGCCACGGAATTCCGGAACAGGATAAGGTTAACCAGGTATTAATAAAACTGGCAAAAAAATACAATGTAAAGATCATTGCCAGCAATGATTCACATTATGTAGATCAGTCTGATTTCAACGCGCACGATATCCTTCTCTGTATCAATACTGGTGAAAAGGTTGCCACTCCTGCCCTGCGGGAATTCAGCGATGATGATATACTGGTAAAGGATAAACGATTTGCGTTTCCGAATGATCAGTTCTATTTCAAGACAGGTGCAGAAATGAGCAAGGCGTTTCATGATCTGCCGGAAGCCATTGATAATACCAATGAAATAGTAGACAAGATCGATATCCTCAATCTTAAAAAGGATATCCTGCTTCCCTTCTTCCAGGTACCAAAAGAATTCTCAAGCCAGGATGAATACCTGGAACATCTCACATGGGAAGGTGCCAAAAAACGCTATACAGAAATAACTCCCGAAATTGATGAGCGTATCCGATTTGAATTGTTCACCATTAAAACAATGGGGTTTGCCGGATACTTCCTGATTGTTAGTGATTTCATTGCAGCCGGAAGGAAGCAGGATGTGTTTATTGGTCCGGGCCGGGGATCAGCTGCAGGTTCCGTGGTTGCCTATTGTATAGAAATCACCAATATTGATCCGATCAAATACAAACTGCTGTTTGAGCGCTTCCTGAATCCGGATCGTAAATCAATGCCTGATATCGATACTGACTTTGATGATGAAGGAAGGCAGAAAGTGATCGATTATGTAGTGGATAAATATGGCAAGAACCAGGTGGCCCAGATCATTACCTATGGCACCATGGCTGCCAAGATGAGTATAAAAGATGTGGCGCGTGTAATGGACCTTCCATTACCTGAATCCAATGCGTTGGCCAAAATGATCCCTGACCGGCCTGGTATTGAATTGGGAAGAGTGTTGCATGCACCCATGAAGGCAAAGGATGGTGAGAAATCACTGGAAGAAAAAGATGGCCTGGGTAACGAAGACCTGGATAATGTAAAAAAGCTGAGAGATATCTATAACCAGGAAGATACGGTGCTCAGCAAAATATTACATGAGGCAGAGAGGCTGGAAGGATCAGTACGAAATACAGGTATCCATGCAGCAGGTATCATCATCGCTCCAAAAGACCTCACAGAACTTTTACCGGTTGCCACTTCAAAGGAATCCAGTTTATGGGTAACACAAATTGAAGGTAATGTTATTGAAGATGCCGGTGTTATCAAAATGGACTTTCTGGGGTTAAAAACGCTGACGATTATCAAAAATGCGCTTAACCTTATTAAACAGAATCATGGAGTAGAGATCATTCTTGATGAGATACCACTTGACGACAAGAAAACATTTGAACTATACCAGCACGGAGCAACCATTGGTACTTTCCAGTTTGAAAGTCCGGGTATGCAGAAATATCTGCGGGAGTTAAAACCAGACAAGTTTGGTGATCTCATTGCGATGAACGCGCTCTATCGTCCGGGCCCAATTGCCTATATCCCCAATTACATTGACCGCAAACATGGTCGTGAACCCATTGCCTATGATCTCCCGGAAATGATTGAATACCTGGAAGAGACCTATGGTATTACGGTTTATCAGGAGCAGGTTATGTTGCTGGCGCAAAAACTGGCAGGCTTCAGCAAAGGTGATGCGGATGTATTGAGAAAGGCAATGGGTAAAAAGCAGAAATCAGTTCTGGACAAGATGAAGGCCCAGTTCATGAAAGGAGCAACGGAAAAATTACTGCCTGCTGAGAAACTGGAAAAGATTTGGACCGATTGGGAGGCATTTGCTCAATATGCTTTCAATAAATCACATTCCACCTGTTATGCGTATGTGGCTTATCAAACCGCCTATCTTAAATCACACTATCCATCTGAATACATGGCTGCGGTATTGAATAACGCAGGCAGTATAGACAAGATCACTTTCTTCATGGAAGAATGTAAACGGATGGGCATAAAGGTGCTTGGGCCGGATATTAATGAATCATTAAAAGGATTTGCAGTAAATAAAAAAGGGGAGATACGATTTGGTTTGGGTGGCCTGAAAGGTGTTGGTGAAGCTGCTGTTGAAAGCATCATCTCTGAAAGATTAAAGAGCGGCCCGTTCCTGAATATTTTTGATTTTATTAAACGGATCAATCAGCGAACTGTTAATAAGAAGACGCTGGAAAGCCTGGCGTATGCCGGTGGATTTGACTGTTTCACTGAACATCACAGAGCACAATACTTTCATCTGGCTGAAGGAGAAGTGGCTACAGGACTGGAAAGGATCATCAAATACGGACAGGTGATTGCCAATCAGAATGCAACTACCAGCAATACTTTATTTGGTGATCTGCCGATCAGCATGGAGATCCCCCCTCCCCGTTTGCCGGATTGTGAAGTATGGTCACTCACCAAACAGCTGGACCATGAAAAAGATGTAACAGGAATGTTCCTGAGTGGTCATCCGCTAGATCATTACAAATTTGAAATGAAGCATTATGGCGTTCCGCCAATTGCTGATTTCAATGAATTTAAAGATTCTATTACGATTCAGTCAAACCCGGGAAGACCATTCCGCATTCTTGGGCTTATTGCAGATGCACAACATAGAATAGCACGTAGTGGCAATAAATTCGGCAGCTTTGTGATAGAAGATTATAGTGGCAAGATGGAGATTGTTTTATTCAGTGAGGACTATCTCCGTTTGTCACCAGTTATGCAACAGGGGATGTCTGTTTATTTGACCGGTTTTCTCAAACAGAGGTGGAACAAATCTGAGTTTGAATTTAAGGTAACATCAGTTTCCCTTGCCGAGACCATGAAAAAGAGCCTGACAAGGCAATTAAATATTGAGATACATCCTCAATTTATTAGTCCCGAGATCATCACATTTTTAGAGAAGAACCTGAAGCATCACCCTGGGTCAGCCATTTTTAGGTTTACTATGACTGACCCCAAAGCCAATATGCGGGTTAGCCTGGTCACTTCAGGTAGGGGCTTTGAAATGAATGAGGAAATGATCCATTTCCTGGAAGAAAAGAAGGAACTGGAGACACAAGTGTTAACGAATTGATAAGGAGCGACTTTTTAGCAGTAGAATTGATTATAAACAAGCAGTGCAAAGCGGCCGACAGAAATAATGGCAAGTTTTTCCCAACTTTATGCCAACATTGCTTGTTAAGATTTACGGACTTAAATTTGCAACCTGTATAAATAAAATCAACAAAATGGCAAAAGAATTCAATGATGCGAACTTCCAGTCTGATGTGCTGGCTTCTGATAAACTGACCGTAGTAGACTTCTGGGCTGAATGGTGTGGACCTTGCCGCGCTATTGGACCAGTGATTGAAGAATTATCCAAAGAATATGATGGGAAAGTAAATGTGGGTAAAGTGAACGTGGACAATAATCCTCAGGTATCTATGAACTATGGTATCACTTCAATACCTGCTATCCTGTTCATAAAAGGCGGACAGGTTGTTGACAAATTAGTAGGTGCTCAGCCCAAAGGCAACTTTGTTAAAAAGATTGAAGCTCATATATAAGCTTAGCATTTAAGCTGGAAACAAAGCTAAAAATTAAAAAAACTGAAACGGGTATTACAATTGCAATACCCGTTTTCTATTAGCTTAAATGTTTATAATAATCGTTAATGTTTTAAAGAAACTGGAGCATTTCTATCATGCTTATACTTAAAAAT
>CAMLGP010000314.1 GCA_946479535.1 uncultured Bacteroidota bacterium | reverse complement strand
CGCAGCTCTTCTACATTTTTAACAGCAGGTTTTTCTTTGGCCTTCAAAAACGCAAGAGTTTGTTTTTGAAGTTGCTGTGTTGATTCTTTGGAATACATTATCTATAATCTTTACGGCATAAAGTTAGGGCCAGTCAATCAAACAGAAATTTTATCCGAAAATAATAATGTGTTGTAAGTACATATTATGTATCTTCGGTCTCTTGCTTGCGAAAAATTCTGTTTTATGACCAAACGACTGCTGCTTCTGCTTATTGCTGTTTCCAGCTTTACCTTCAATCTGCATTCCCAATTGCTGACATGGACGCCAGACTTTCCCAAAGCCACTGATAATATTACTATTACTGTTGATGCCGCCCAGGGAAACCAGGGTCTGAATAATTACGCCAATACCAATGATGTGTATGTTCATATTGGAGTGATCACTAATCTTAGCACCAATACGGACGACTGGAAACATGTTCCTTTTCAATGGGCTACCACTCCGGCAGCTGCCAAAGCCACTTCACTGGGCAATAACAAATACAGTTTCACCATCAATAATATCAGCACTTTTTTTCCGCTGGATGCAGGTGAAACCATTCAAAAGATCGCAATACTATTCCGCAATGGCAGTGGATCACAGGCACAGCGAAATACTGATGGCAGCAATATGTTTGTTCCAATCTATACTACTGATCTTGCCGTCCGGATCACCGTTCCTCCCTTCCAGCCTAAATTCACTCCTGAGCCGGAACCGATAGTAAAGAACGTTGGTGACAATATTGCAATTACGGCAGTATCTAACCAGGCCACAACCCTGAATCTTTACCTCAACGGCTCCCTTATCCAGACTGCTTCAGCCGTCACTTCCATTTCCGCTAATCCCGCCCTGTCAACAGCCGGAAGCAAAACCATTATTGCCGAGGCAACGGACGGTACAATTACTAAAAAAGATTCGGTCAAATTTTATATTCAGTCAGCCACCAATATAAGTCCTCTTCCTGCAGGTGTGAGAGATGGGATCAATTATCTGGCAGGAAATACATCGGCAATCCTGGTTTTGTATGCCCCGGGAAAAACAAGGGTATCAGTAATTGGAGAATTTACGGGAAGCAACTGGCAGGAACAACCTTCTTACCAGATGAATAAGACACCGGATGGAAATTACTGGTGGATACAGCTCAATGGTCTCACAGCAGGAACCGAATATGCTTTTCAATACCTGGTTGATGGTAGTCTGAAAATTGCTGACCCTTATACAGAAAAGATACTGGATCCGGTCAATGATGGAGTTATCACTAACGATGTATATCCCGGGTTAAAGCAATATCCGGCAGGTCAATCGGGCAATGTGAGTATCCTTCAAACAAATGCCCCTCAATATACCTGGCGCAATAATAGCTTTACCGGCAAGAATAAGAAAGACCTGATCATTTATGAATTATTAATGCGCGATTTTACGGATGCGCATAACTGGCAAACGCTGATCGATACACTCAGTTATGTACAGCGATTGGGGGTGAACGCTATTGAACTATTACCAATCACCGAATTTGAAGGAAATGACAGCTGGGGATATAATCCTTCTTTCTCTTTTGCTCCTGATAAATATTATGGAACAAAGAATAAACTGAAAGAATTCATTGACTCATGCCATAGTCGCAACCTGTCTGTTATCATGGATGTGGTGCCCAACCATGTTTACAATCAATCCCCATTGGCTCAACTTTATTGGGACGCCTCATTTAACAGACCTGCTTCCAACAACCCCTGGCTGAATCCTGTACAACCTCATGCCTTTGGATTTGGAAATGATTTTAATCATGAAAGCACGGCAACAAAATATTTCTGGCACCGGGTATTCGATTTCTGGTTACGAGAATATAAAATGGATGGGTTCCGGATGGATTTCACAAAAGGGCTTACCCAGAAACCCTCCACGAACGATGCAGATTTCAGTGCATTTGATCAGAGCCGCGTGAATATATTAAAGGATTATGCAGACAGCATCTGGAAATATTTCCCGAATGCTTATGTCATCCTGGAACATCTTACTGCAAATACTGAGGAACAGACCCTGCAAAATATGGGTTTCCTGCTCTGGGGCGGCGGTAGAGACAACAAAGCCTATAATGAGGCTATCAAGGGATTCCATGATAATAATCGCTCCAATTTTTCTTCCATTGTTTATAATAGCAATGAGCACGGATATACCAATCCACACCTTGTTGGATATATGGAGAGCCATGATGAAGAGAGGCTGATGTATAAAACAAAAGCAGAAGGAAATAATTCAGTGACCAGTTATGATGTGAGAAATGATTCAATCGCACTCCGTAGAATGGAAGCTGCTACCAGTCTGTTCCTGACCATACCCGGACCAAAAATGATCTGGGAATTTGGGGAGAGGGGATATGATAAATCAATCTTTGCCTGTACCAATAATACCATTCCCCAACCTTATGGCACTAATGAGAGCTGTAAACTTAGCCGGAAGGAACCCCGCTGGGAATACATGCAGGACGCGAAACGAAAAAGATTGTATGATATAACGGCCTCCCTCCTGAAATTGCGGAATACGCAACCCGTCCTTTTCGGCAGTACTAATTTCAGTTATAACCTGGTAAATAATGTGAAGTATTTCAGGATCAGCGAACCCAATCTCAACGCCTTCATTATCGCAAATTTTGACGTGGTTAGCACGGTAACTCCCATCACGTTCCCGGTTGCCGGCACCTGGTATGATTACCTTACTGGTGAAACTGTTACTGCAACTGGCGCTTCACAGTTATTGCCCCTGTTGCCGGGTGAATACCATGTGTACCTGGACCATAATATCACCAATGTGATCACCACCCCGGTATTTGATATTGATAACCCGGGAAGCAGGTTTGGGGCAGTCATCTATCCCAATCCGGTGAACAGCCGTTCGGTTTTAGAGTTAAATGTTCCTGAAACAGGCAATTCCAGGGTTGATTTATATAGCATCACAGGTAAAAGGGTACAAACAATTTATTCAGGTAGCCTTGGAAGGGGGGTACACAGGGTGCCACTCTTGAATAAAATCGATAATTTGCCGGGAGGAATATATCTATTGAGAATTCAGACGAAAAACCATACCCGGTCCTTAAAAATCCTTGTTCAATAACTTATTATTTGTATGGCAAAATCAATTAGTCTGAAAACCGCGGAGCTTGAAAAGATCAGCCACCTCGATTATTTTAACATAGCCCTTTCGGTAGACTGCGTAATATTCGCATATGATGAAAAAGAGCTGAAAGTACTGGTGATAAAATCTGACCTGGAAGAGTTCTCAGGCATGTATTCATTACTGGGGGATCTTGTTCGACTGGATGAAGATCTTGATGCAGCTTCTTATCGCATTTTAAGAGAGCGTACCGGAATGGAAGATGTATTCCTGGAGCAGGTACATACTTTTGGAAGTATTAACCGTCACCCTTCTGGTCGCGTGGTTACCACTGCCTACTATTCATTGATCGATGTAAAGCACCATAACCTGCGACTTAATAACAATGAACTGCACTGGCATTCTGTAAAAGGTATCAAGAAAATGGCTTTTGATCATAAGACCATTTTGGATACCTGCCTCAACCGCTTGCGTGAGCAGTCCATGGAACATCCTGTTGTATTCAATTTATTACCTGAGAAATTTTCACTGCGTGAATTGCAGGAATTATATGAAGCTATTCTGTCTGTGGAACTTGATAGAAGAAACTTCAGAAAGAAAATTGCTATCAAAGACTGGCTGGTTGATCTTAACCAGATGGAAGAAGATGTACCTCACAGGCCAGGCAAATTGTATAAACTGAAACCTGAGTTTCGCAAAAAATCTACTCGCAAAAAAAGCAGCGAAAATAGCATTGTGTCTGTCTAACACAAATAGGGCGCTCGCAGTGTCCTGATTTCCAATGAAATAATGACATATTCAGGAAAAGTTCAAATTAAATTTTTCCCAGGAGTAAAAATGCACTAACATTGTGTTCCTAATACACATTGTATTTTTAATCATAATTGCTAATAATTAACGACTGCTTATGTTCCGCACAAACTTGCTTAAGGCATTGTTCGTTTGTACAATGCTTTTTCTTTTTCAAAGCATCCATTCCCAAGACAAAGTAGTTACCGGTAAAGTGACCGATCCCAATGGTGGAGGCATCAATGGTGTTTCGGTAGCAGGCAAAGGCACAACCTCCGCCACACAAACCGGTTCCGATGGGACTTACCGATTGACTGTAAGTCCTTCTGTTACTACACTTGTTTTTACATCAATTGGATTTGTATCCCAGGAAGTGCTGATTGATAATCGCTCTTCCGTGAATGTATCACTTGCCATTAATAATGCTTCTTTAGGTGAAGTAGTGGTGGTAGCCTATGGTACAAGAAGGAGAGGTGATCTTACCGGGTCAGTAACCTCCATTAGTACAAAGGATTTCCAGAAAGGAAATATTGGTTCATCAGAGCAATTGCTGCAGGGTAAGGTAGCTGGTCTTCAAATTACTTCCGGTGGAGGTTCTGCTGGTGGTGGAAGCAGACTGCGTATACGAGGTACCTCATCCCTTAATGCAAGTAATGATCCTTTGATTGTAATTGATGGTGTTCCTGTTGAAAGTAACGGTATTGCAGGTTCTCCTAACCTGCTTAATACCATTAACCCTGATGATATTGAATCTATCAGTGTTTTGAAAGATGCATCTGCAACAGCTATTTATGGTTCCCGTGCTTCCAATGGTTTGCTTATCATCACAACCAAGAAAGGTACAAAAGGAAAACTGCGTTATAATTTCA
>CAMLGP010000313.1 GCA_946479535.1 uncultured Bacteroidota bacterium | reverse complement strand
TGACTATATAGATATTACTGGCGACAGAACCACCAACGTTACATTCGGCGGCAAAAAAAGGGATATCTTATTTATTACGGCAACAAAATCTGTATACACATTGCAAATGAAAGTGAAAGGGAATCAATAGCTATTTATAACCTTACAAATCACGAATATTCCATGAAGTTCAGCTTGTCACTTATTGCTATCTCGCTCTTAATCTTCTCTTGCGGATCTCACAAATCTGAAACTACCGCCATACAACAGGATTATAATCAGCCCCACCGGCCTCAAATTCATTTTTCCCCTAAAGCCAAATGGATGAATGACCCAAATGGCCTTGTCTATTTCAATGGCGTATACCACCTGTTTTTCCAGTTTTACCCAGATAGCACAGTATGGGGACCCATGCACTGGGGCCATGCTACTTCAAAAGATCTCATTCATTGGGAGCAGCAACCTATTGCTTTATACCCCGACAGCCTGGGCTATATTTTTTCTGGCAGCGCAGTTGTAGACTCCAATAATACTTCTGGTTTTGGTAAAGATGGCAAGATTCCCCTGGTAGCAATTTTCACTCAACATGATCCAAAAGGGGAAAAAGCCGGCAGCCTTACCTACCAGAATCAAAGTATAGCTTACAGCCTGGATGAAGGACAAACCTGGACCAAGTATGCGGGTAATCCTGTGCTGAAAAATCCGGGAATAAAAGATTTTAGAGATCCAAATGTTAGCTGGTATGAAGAGGGAAAAAAATGGATTATGGCCCTCGCCACTTTTGACCGGATCACCTTTTACTCTTCAAAAGATCTGAAAACATGGAACAAGGAATCTGAATTTGGAAAAAATGCCGGCGCCCATGGCAGCGTTTGGGAATGCCCGGACCTCTTCCCTTTATTCTATAACGGTGAAAAGATCTGGGTGATATTAGTAAGCCTTGGACCAGGGGGTCCTAACAATGGATCCGCAACGCAATATTTTACCGGTACTTTTGATGGTACAACCTTCAAGCCTTTTCAAATTGATACCCGTTGGATTGATTATGGTACGGATGATTATGCCGGCGTTACCTGGTCAAATACAGGAAATAGAAAAATATTTATTGGGTGGATGAACGACTGGCTTTATGCTGATGATGTACCCACTAAAGAATGGCGGGGCGCTACTACAATTCCCCGTGAACTGCAGCTTCATAAAATTCACGGGAAGTATTATGTAAGTTCTGAACCCGTAAAGGAATTAAACCAGATCAAAACGGATACAGTCCTTCTCCCAACTTTTTCTGCTACCGATTATTCTGTTTCCGTAAAACCAGGGCCTTTTGAAATTTCATTTTCCTCGGACTCTATTAATACCTATAATATTATTCTTTCAAATGACCTGGGTCAACGAATAAACCTGGGATTTGATAAACTCACAAATAAATATTTTATTCTTCGCTCATTATCTGGAAATGTGTCCTTTCATCCGGCCTTTCCTGGAACTCATTTCGCACCCCGGATTGATACTACTGTAAACACAAATATTACCCTGCTGGTAGATAAAGCTTCCATTGAATTCTTTCCGGATAATGGATTAACAGTTATGACTGATATCTGCTTTCCAGACCAACCCTGGACAAAAGTCAGTATTATGAGTAATGGTATAGTACTCAAAGACTTCATGTATATGCCTTTAAAATCAATTTGGAAAAATTAATAGGACCTCCTGATTCCTGGTTTTTGATGCCCTGGGCTGATCTGGTTAAATATTAGCAATCTGCTATAGTTGTCAATAGCTGCCAGCTGGTAACTTTGCTTTTCAATTCAATCTAAACAGGCATGAAAAAGATCGGTTTGGTAGGCGGTATCAGTTGGACTTCTACCCTGGACTATTATCGCTATTTCAATGAAGGGATAAATGAAAGACTGGGCGGTCTGAATTTTGCTGAATGTATTATTTATTCAGTCAATTTCAATGATATGGCCCGGCACAATGCAGCATATAATTGGGACGGCACTTACGAACTAATGCTTAATGCTGCTGAAAATTTAAAGAAGGCGGGTGCAGATATGATCCTGCTGGGTGCCAACACTGCTCATATTGTTGCAGACCGTGTGGCTGCTGCAATTGACCTCCCCCTCATACATGTTACTGATGCAGTTTCAGATGCAATTCATCAGAAAGGATTAACCAAAGTTGGGCTCCTGGGTACCATCTATACCATGGAACTGGATTTCTATAGAGACAAACTCCGCGATAATGGTATTGAAGCAATCATTCCAGAAACTAAAGAAGAAAGAACCTGGATGGAAGATATTTTGCGTTATGAGCTGGGTAAAGGCATTCTCAATCCTGCAACTAAGAAAGGATTTTTAGATATGATGAATCGCCTCGTTAAAAGAGGTGCAGAAGGGATCATCCTGGGTTGTACAGAAATTCCCCTGATCATTAAGCAGGAAGATACTTCAATCCCTGTTTTTGATACAACACTGATCCATGCCATGGCTGCTGTTGATTTTGCTTTGAAAGGTAGTGAAGTGAGCGCCTAATTATTCCGGCCACCACCACCTCTGAATCCGCCACCGCCTACGTTTTGGCGTCCGCCTCCCTGTTGACGGTCAAACTGTTCGCCTTCCTCTCTTCCCTGGCGGTTCTGACCTCTCTGGAACCCACCAGATCCACTAAATTTTTGCAAACGTAAATTGAAGGTGACCAGGAAGTAGCGTGCTAACCGGTTGTTCCGGCTATCAGTGATGGTTGTCTCATTCACTGTTCGTGTAATCCCGGTATTCTGATTAAACAGATCATATCCCTGTAGCCGGATCGTTGCCATCTTGCCTTTCAGGAAACGATACTCTGTGTATAAATTCAGGATCACCGGATTGCTATTCACGCTGCTGCTAAATCCGTAGTTGATCGTCTTGGTGAAATCATATCCAAGTGTCAGGTCTTTGAAGAAATAGTTCTTTCCACCTACCCCCAGGTTCAACGTCTTTGCCTTTGTTGTATTGGTAAATGTAGCGTATCGTGTTTGTGTATTGTAAAAAGTATAACCCACATTTACCTGTGCGTCGATAATATTTTCAAGATCTACCCTGAATACAGCGGATGGGCGGATATTCAAATTCCTGCCTTTATTACGCTGATTATCGGTATACGATATATTGTTATTATAGCTTCCAAAAACACTCAGGGTTGTAGAATATTTGCGATTGGCAAAGGGTTGCGTAAATGATCCATTGGCACTAACATTATAAAATCCATCTGTATTCAGGTAAGTAGTGGTACTTCCGGTGCCAGATGCATTGTTAAAGCGGTTGTTGACGATCTTGTTATCCGTTTGATTAAATGATAGATTGGTAAACAGTGAACGGCCGCTCTTGCTATCAAATTTATTATACTGAACACTCAGTCTCCTTGTTAACTCCGCCTGCAGATTGGGGTTTCCAATTACTATATTATTCAGATTGGAACTATCTGCAACAGGTTGAAGTTGCATGAAATTTGGTTCATTGCTATTTCCATTTAAAGAGGCAGTAAAAGTATTACCCCTTGCGATATTATATACGAATCTTGCAGAAGGGATCCAGTTGGTATTACGATAAGTGGTGTTAATATTCTTTCCGATGGATTGCCCGCTTAAAGTAGAGGGTTGAGAAACAATTCCAAATGTATAGTTATACTTCTTTTTTTGCACCCTGATATTTGCGCCGATACGGTTGGTGGTAAACTGGTAATCAAAGAAATTACTTTGGGCCTTGCTGAAAGTTTCAGCACCAGTGTTGGGGTCAATATCATTCACCGTCTTCTCATTGTTGGTAGAAGAACGGGTCCACTCATAGTTTAACTCCAGGTAGGTATCCCTTAAAATTGGTTCTGTATAAGAAGCCCTTGCCTGTGTGCGTATATTTTTATTAATAGTTCCAATACCCTGTTTTTGAATGGTATCTACCTCCTGGATAGGCAGAAAGGTAGAATCTATATTATCGTAGGTGTTGTAAACGGTCTGGTCTGCATCCCGGTAAGAATAGTTATAGCTTCCGGAAAGGTTGAAATTCCTCCCCCTTTTTTTGAACCGGTGATTGAAAGTTATATCTGATCCACCATTGGGAGCAGTAGAATGACTTGAATTTTCATTGGTATTGAATGTATAATATCCTTTGCGACTAATGGATGATTCTCCCTGGCTGTTGGATGACAGGGTAGAAGTAGATAGATAAGGAGACAACTTCAGGTAATTAGCCGTATCCATCCTGTATTCCAGGTTAAATGTTACCCTGTGATTATCGTTAATGCTATTGCTTTGACGGTTACTGGTAGTGAAGCGGATATTTTCCGGATTGATATCCTGGCTTTGTGAAGAACTGATTGACCGGTTATCACGGGATGAATAACTATAGCTCCCGTACACCTGTACCTTCTTACCCCAGGCATCCCGGTAATTTAATCCGGCAGACTTGGATAATGTTATTCCATTGCCTCCACCAAAGCCACCACGTTCACCGCCACCAAAATTTGCGCCTCTTGCACCACCGCCTCTTCCGCCTCCTCCAAAATTGAAGAGATTGGAATTGGTGTTATTGATTGACCCGATAAAGGAGATCTGCTGTTCATTATTAAAGCGATTTGCTACAAGGCCTCCTGCGTATCTTCCATCATTACCACCCGCTGCTGTAATACTTCCGAAATAACCTTTATTTCTATCTCTGCGAATATTGATATTGATGATCTTTTCAGGATCATCTCCTTTAATGCCGGTTAAATTGGCCTGGTCACCATAATCATCAATGATCTGGATATTATCAATAATATCTGCAGGCAGGTTTTTGG
>CAMLGP010000312.1 GCA_946479535.1 uncultured Bacteroidota bacterium | reverse complement strand
CGGAGTTACATTACCCTTCCACAAAAAAATAGTTTCACGGCCACTCGCCAGGGCGTTAGGCATGAACCCTAATTCAACAAATGGTTTCATCCCTATGCTTTGAATAAAATCCATCAGTACATCTACATACATAAAATTGTACTGCGGATTGCCTTTACTGTCTGTGGTATAGACCGCCATATCATCAGTAAGTAATCCATGCATCCGGATGTATTTAAATCCGCATTGCTTTTTAACATACGCAAGCTGCTGTTGCCAATCCGCGCGCAAGCCTTCATTAGCCCTTCCGGCGCCAACACATTCTTTAAACATCGTATTTAGATTCCCTGTGGCCTTATTGAAATCAATATTAATTGCTCTTTGCGCAGGAACTATTATCGAAAAGGTAATTTGAAAGATCCAAAAGAGTAACGCAGCTTTTTTCATCTTTAATTTTATTTTCTAATTCAATAACTATTCACTCCATACCAATACTCCCGCTGGTTTCATTGTTTTTTCGCCTATCAGGATATTAGCGGATCCAGGGATATTCATCAGGTAGTTGTCAGACGAGTAATTTACTGCAACATAAAAACCATCACGCCAATAAACGTACACTCCCGGGGGATAATCTTCGATGGCTACTCCGGCCGCATCATAAATATCATGCAGTACTTTTTTTTCCAGTTTAGAATCATCTGTATCCACCCCAATATAGGTAACCGTACCCTTGCCCAACCCGCGTTTTACAACTGCCGATTTTCCTTTATAAAACTGATTATCGTAAGTAGCTAATGTTTTTGTGTGTTCAAACGGCACCAGTAAATCAGCCCAGTTGTTCCACCTGTAGTGAATTGAATCCATCAATACATCTCCCTGCGATCTGTTGGAAAGCATATCGGTTGCTTTCACACGTGCTCCAATAAGTGCTTTAATGGGTTCAGCCGTTTCTCCTTCCCAGAAATGGCCCAGGCGATCCTTTGTTGCCGTCCGGCAGGTGATAATTAAATGACCGCCACTTGAGGCGTATTCTTCCCATTTTTTCACCAAAGCCGGATCAGCCATTTCGTATGCGGGAATGATGACAAATTTATATTTAGATAAATCTGCATTTTCAGGTACTATATCAACAGGTGCCCCAAAAGACTTTGCTATTTCCAAAAATTTTATAGGGTAATTCCAGGTATCCCATTGCCAGGTTTGCTTTTGTCTTTCTATACTCCAGTAGTTCTCCAGGTTCCAGACAATAGCCGTTGACCGCGCAGCCAGTTTTTCAGGCATAGTAAGGCCCTCTTTATATTTTTTGCGTAATTCACTGATTTCTTTCATGAATTGTATATACTCTTCGCCGCCCTGAGATGGAGTTATGCCATCTGTTTGGATAACGCCTGAATGATACTGCTCCGTGCTATAGATAATCTGGCGAAACCGGTAAGAACAGGCCAGTTTTCCACCCGCTCCAAAACAGTGATACAACCACATCCGTACCGTGCCCGGCAACAACAGCGGATTATAGCTTCCCCAATTGACCGGGCCAGGTTGCATTTCCATAACCCCTGTTATGCCCTTTACTGATTTATAATAATCGGCCGCAAACAGCACCACTTTACTATTACCGAGTCTGAATCCCAGGTCACCTATATTATCGCTGCCACCATTCGGATAGGCCGTGTAAGTGGCAAAGTCTACCTTCTTTGTTCGCACTGCATCGGAGCCTGTTGAAACTGCTGTATAATTGGTGGTGATAAATTGGGTTGCTGAAATAGATTTTCTTAATACGCCTGCCTGGAAGTCGAGGAACTCCGCCTGTACATCAGCAGAATATCTTTTAAAATCAAGTAAAGCGTGGGGATTGTTGCCCCACCATCCAACAAGATTTGTATTGGGGATGATCACCTGCCGGAAATCATTGAACCATTGACTCCAGAAGGCTGCCCCCCAGGCTGCATTCAGCGCACCAATTGTTTTGTATTTATTTTTCAACCATGTCCTGAATGCTTCCTGGGATGAAGGGCTGTAATCAGGGATGGCACCCGGTTCGTTATCTAATTGCCAGCCGATCACATTCTTATTCTGACCGTAACGCCTGGCCATTTCGGCAACTATTCTTTTTACGAAGCCACGGTATTTTGAATTAACAATTGATCCCAGTCCACGTGTACCATTCTCCGCACGGATATAATGACCATCCATGATAAATGTTTCCGGATAGTTAGCCCGCATCCAGGTGGGCGTTGCTGCTGAAGGGGTGCAAAGAAGTACTTTCAGATGATACTTTTCACAAAGGTTTACCACCTTATCCAGCCAGCTGAATTCGAATTTTCCTTCCACAGGTTCCATTTTGAACCAGGCAAACTCAGCTACATGAACAAACTCAAAACCCATGACACTTATGTTTCTTATATCCCTTTCCCACTGACTTTCATTCCAGTGTTCGGGATAATAATAAATGCCGGTGGTCACCAGGTTATTTTCAGGAAAAAAACTGAGGGCCTTTTGCTGTGATTTTGCTGTAAACGAAGCAAAGGAACAAGCGATGATAAATAAAATATTCTTGGCCATACCAGTTTTATTTGTGTTTTTACGTGGCGGATATCGCCAATTCCAATCACTCCTGATATCCTTAGCCACATTTGGATTAAAATCTTTTCAGCATTTGGAATGAGAAACAACTCATACTTATCCTGGAAAGGCTGTGTAATAAATGCAGGCACAAAAAATGCAACTCCATTTAATTACGCTTACTTTAGGATGTTTAAAGGTAGCCTTGCAGAAATTAGTAATCCTTCCTTTTTAATTACCCCCTGCAATCAGGGCATCAATAGTTCGTTGATCTTTTACTGTATAATTCTGCCTGTCTAAAGCACCGCCTGTATCCCAGAAAAAGGGCTTCATACCATTGCTAATTGCTTTACTGGTTACATATTTTATCCAATAGTCTACAGCATCATTATGTGTTGCCAGATCTGCAGGAACGTGTGAGGAACCATTTCGCCTGTAAGCCCCATATTCCCCCAGGATCACGGGAATTCCTTTGTCGGCAAACTTTGTCTTCATTCTGCCAAAGGAGGTGTTTACATCATTTTCCTCTCCCCATGTTGCATTGCGATCAGGTTCAATTGTAGAATGGTGCCCTGCACCCCAGTAATAAAACATTTTGCCCCAGCTTGCGTCTCCATCCAATGCACAGAATTGGAACGGGGTATAATAATGTACTTCAACCATCATGCGTGATGACACAGCATCTGTGGGAAGACTGTTCATCAGGTTATTGGTTTTATCCATGTCTGTTGATGGTCCCTGGATCACAAGCACCCGGTAACTATTTTTCCCGCCAGTAGAACGAACTGCATTGATAAAGGCCTGATGATAAGAAAGAAGTATCTCCATCTGTTGGGCGTTATCAACCGGAGGTTCATTGGCGCTGGCAAACATCAGGTGCTCATCATAATCACGCATAGCCGTTGCAATCTGCTCCCAAAGGGCTTTTTGTTTTGCTTTAATGGAGTCCTGCTTTAGGGAGTTTATATTCCCGTCCAGCCATCCGCCATCCCAATGGATGTTCAGTAAAACGTATACATCATTCTTTACACAGTAACCTACAACTTCTTTTACCCTGTTGAGCCAGTTAGGATCTATTTGCGCTGTAGATGCATTGCTTAAATGCTGCCAGTTCCACGCGCAAGGCAGGCGAATGGCATTGAATCCCTGCTGCTTTACAGATTTTATATAGTCTTCCGTGATAACCGGATTACCCCAACCCGTTTCGCCACCTGAAGCTTCAAGCGTGTTTCCGATGTTCCATCCCAGCTTGAATTTTGCTGCCAATTGAACAGCATTACTGTTCATGCCTGTAGCATCAGGCGCTTTGGGTGTTGTATTATAAGACGGGTAGATAGTGGCAAGTTGGGAAACTGTTACCCGCCTTGCCTGGCCATGGGTAGAATTAATAATCAAAATACCAGAGCGGGTTGCTCCGGTTTCATTTTGCCCCAGGGTTGTCAAATGAATAGTAGAGCTGCCTGCATTTCCTGAGGTGTTACTTAACTGCAACCAGGAAGCAATGGGATTGTCCACGCTCCATTGAGCATTACATGTTACGGATAAATCCATAGACCCTCCTTCAGGGGAAAAAGACACTGAGGTTGGAGAAACCGTTAATTCAGCTGCGCCTTCATTCTTTTTTTTACAGGAAAATAAAGATAGAGTGGCAATCAGTATCCCTAAAAACATACCTGATAATTTGATAACCCTTTTTCCAGGAAATTCCATACTGTTTATTTTATGATCATTGTTTTTTTCTACTATTCCTTCTTTGGTTTAAACAACAGCCCGTAGAAACGGGCCGTTGTGAATTTGCTAACTGCTTATTGAACCTACTTAATTCTTACTACCCGGATATTATCAATTGCCGCATTCAAACCAGTTGCTGTTGGTGTATTACCAAAGTTTTTTGTATGTATGCTAATTGATCCGTTGGCCGAACTTCCCAATAAATCAGTGAGGCTGGCTGCCGAAACACCTTTACCTTCATCTTTACGAAACTCTGTTAGTGGAATGGTGACAGTACGCCATCCTTTTGTAGAAAAAGGAAAACTTGCACCATTAACATCCTTCCAGGGCTCATACCGGGCCAGGTAATCCCAATTGTAACTTTTAACCACATAAATGGAAGTACCACTATATTCAACAGGAACACTTATTTCAAATTTCAGGGCATAATCGGCCAGAGCACCACTTAAACTGCTAACCGGAAGCCATTGTACATCATTGGTATTAATACCCCGTTGCCAATTCCACCAGCTTCCTTCTCCAGCTGGCAGAAC
>CAMLGP010000311.1 GCA_946479535.1 uncultured Bacteroidota bacterium | reverse complement strand
TTCTCCCTTAGCAGTTAAGGATGGATTATATCTTGCTACTGAAAGCGCTACAGATTCTTATACCAACCCGGAATATCGTACAGATCATCCCTCTGTATTGGGGGCATTGGGAATTATGCCGCTAACAGGTCAGGTTGAACCCGCCATTATGCATAACACATTCGACTGGATCTGGAAGAACTGGACCTGGGCTGATACCTGGGGTTGGGATTTTCCGATGACGGCAATGACAGCAACAAGGCTTGGGCAACCGGATAAAGCCATAGATGCTTTGTTGATGAATATTCAAACCAATACTTATCTCGTTAACGGGCATAATTACCAGGATGCCAGATTAAGGCTTTATATGCCAGGTAATGGAGGCCTGTTATTGGCCATTGCCATGATGTGTTCAGGATATGATGGTTCTGAGGCTCCGAATCCTGGTATTCCAAAAGATGGGAAATGGAAGGTAAAATGGGAAGGATTAAAGAAAATGCCATAAAGATTTGATCGCTAAAGCCGCAGCATGAGTGATCAGGATGCTACAGGATGATCCGCCAGTTCAAATCAATTAATATAGATTTTAATTACTTAACTACATTGCTATATGAACAGGGTTCTTCTGGTTATTTTAATAGCTGCCTTAAGTGGGGGTACCGTTTCTGCCCAAAAGATTCCAAAGAAAAAGAAAACATTAGCCACCCTCCGTCTCGCCAATAAGTATTTTATGGAGAAATGGCCGGATGCAGGTAAAACGATATTTACCAATATAGAAAGGCCCAGCAATATCTGGACAAGAGCCGTGTATTATGAAGGATTGATGGCGCTATATGCTATCGATAAAAAGAAAGCTTATTATGATTATGCTTTGCAGTGGGGTGAAAAGCATAAATGGGGATTAAGAGGAGGCATTCAAACACGTAATGCAGATAACCAGTGTTGCGGACAGACTTATATTGATATGTATCTGTTAGATGGAAAGAAAAACCCGGAGCGGATAAAAGATGTCAAGGCATCCATTGACCTCATGATGCTTACTGCAAAGATTGACGACTGGAACTGGGTAGATGCCCTGCAAATGGCGATGCCTGTATTTCTGCGTCTCGGTAATTTGTATGATACATCCTATCACAGACGAATGTATGAAATGTATGCCTATAGCAAATACAAACATGGCACAAATGGTTTATATAACCCTCTGGATCATTTATGGTGGAGAGATAAAGATTTTGTGCCTCCCTATAAAGAGCCAAATGGTGAAGACTGTTACTGGAGCAGGGGTAATGGCTGGGTAGTGGCAGCACTCACAAAAACGCTGGCAGGTCTTCCCAAAACAGATCCCCACTATAATGAATACCTTCAGGATTATAAAGACATGCTGGCTGCCCTGTTGCCAATTCAGCGATCAGATGGTTACTGGAATGTAAGCTTGCATGATTCAACTCATTTTGGGGGGAAGGAAGTTTCAGGTACTTCATTATTTGTATATGGAATGGCCTGGGGTATAAATAATAAAATCCTTGACAGGAATACTTACCTGCCAGTATTGCTGAAAGCGTGGAATGCAATGGCCAAAGAGGCTGTGCATCCGGATGGTAAACTGGGATATGTGCAGGGAACAGGAAAAGAACCAAAGGATGGCCAGCCGGTAAATTATGATCATACACCGGATTTTGAAGATTATGGATTGGGTTGTTTCCTGATGGCAGGATCAGAAGTTTATAAGCTATGAAGAAAATTCTTTCACTTGCTATCTGTCTCACGCTCTCCTTAGCTGTTTTTGGACAAACCCAAAAAACGAATATCATATTCATTTTTGCTGATGACCTTGGATATGGGGATATTGGCGTAAATGGACAGAAAAAAATAGAAACTCCCAATATTGACCGCCTTGCTAAAATGGGAGTTCAGTTTAAGCAGTTCTATGCAGGCACTTCAGTATGTGCTCCGTCCCGCGCCAGTCTACTGACCGGATTGCACACAGGACATACTCCTGTGCGTGGGAATAAAGGCTTTAAACCGGAAGGACAAACGCCATTACCTGATTCAAGTGTCACGTTTCCCATGTTGTTAAAATGGGGGCTGGGATTCATAACCACCAGTGGCGATCCCCAGCAGAAAGGGTTTGATGAATTCTATGGCTATAATTGCCAGACCCTGGCACATAATTATTATCCTGATCATTTATGGCAAAATCATGAAAGGATTGATCTATCGGGAAATTTAAAATATGATTCGGTTTATTCTGCTGATCTGATCCATGAGCAGGCCATGCAATTTTTGAAAGCAGACCACGACAAACCATTTTTTCTATTTCTTCCCTACACCCTTCCACATGCAGATGTATTTCTGCCTCACGATAGTGTATATAATTATTATGTAAAGAAATTTAATGAGAAGCCGGTTGAAATTAAAAGTACTGACCGTGAAGCCCATCATTTTGATCCCTATCCTCACGCTGCCTATGCAGCTATGGTGGCAAGACTGGACCGGTATACAGGTGAGATCATGAAAGCCGTGGAAGAAAAAGGGGTTGCACGCAACACCTTGATCATTTTCACCAGTGATAATGGTCCCCATAAAGAGAATGGAGGAGACCCTGATTTCTTTAATAGCAGCGGCGGATATCGAGGAATTAAAAGAGATCTGTATGAAGGTGGCATTCGTGTGCCCTTTATGGCGTACCAGCCTGGTGTAACAAAACCCGGAACAGTCAATAATACTCCATTTGCATTTTGGGATCTTTATAACACGTTTCTTGATCTGGCAGCCTGGCCAGGATCAAAACAAAGCGATGGGTTTTCCATCCTTCCTGCAATTAAAGGCCAAAAACAGCAAACTCATCCCTGGCTGTATTGGGAATTTCATGAATCAGGTGGCAGGCAGGCTGTGAGAATGGGGAACTGGAAAGGGGTTCGCCTGAATGTAAATAAGGAGAAGAAACCAGTTCCTGAATTATTTGATCTTCAGAAAGACCCTTCTGAAAGGAATAATGTTGCTGCTAAATATCCCGCCATTGTTCAGCAAATTGAAAAAATTATGGCGGATGCTCATCAGCACAATATAGATTGGCCGCTCCTTGCCGCTGAACTTAAGAACTGAAATTATTCCTACCGTCTCAGGACCAGTAGCATCTATACATTTTCCGTCCTGTAATTCCAGCAGGATAGTTTAGCATTTCCCTTACGTTATTTTGCCTCAAATTACGATTGCATGAATCCCCGCCTTCTACTACTATGCCTTTTTGCATGCCTAAGTTTCTGCAGCACAGCTCAAAAAAACAGCATGAAACGTCAGGGCAACAGTTTCATTTTCTCTGGTAATACCAATATTTTAAGGATTGATTTCTGTACTCCCAGTTTATTCCGTGTACGCTGCACAGGGAATAAAAAATTTGCCGTTGATGAGCAATGGATGGTAGTTAAATATGACTGGTCCCCAGTTAATATTACAGTTAAACAGGGAAATGGATTTTATCTTTTGCAGTCCGCAGCATTAACCGTGAAAGTTTATACTCCATCATTTCGTATGGAGGTATTGGATAAAAGCAACAGGCTGATTTCAAAAGACCAGGTGGAAAAAGGGGGAAATTATGTCTACCAGGGACGTGTTGGTTGTATAAAGGCACTGGCAGCAAATGAGCATTTCTTCGGTTTCGGTGAACGTATGGACTTTTTAGACAGGCGGAATAAGAAGGTTCAATTGAATGTAGGAAGAGGTAAAGGAATGCCGCATATCATCGGAGCGTATAATATACTCGAAGCCAATTATTCTCCCATTCCTTTTTTCATGAGCACCAAAGGTTATGGGATATTCTTCCATACCGCTTTCCCTACTGAATGGGATATGGGTGCTACTTCTTCTGAATTCTATGATTTCTCATCTGAAGGTGAAGAACTGGATTATTATTTTCTCTATGGTCCATCATTTCCCTCCATATTGGATCAGTATACTTCTCTCACAGGCAAATCCCCCATGATGTCACTGTTTGCTTATGGTTTGCACATGGGAACATATTCCGGCGGCACCTGGGGATATGAGCAATTTACTTCTTATAAATATGTAATTGAATTGGCCAGAAAATTACGCGCAATGGGTATTCCTGTTGATATCCTTTGGCTGGATTCTACCTGGCGGATATTTGGTGAAGTAGGAGGGAAAGGTGCCACTTCCTTTGAATGGCGCGAAACATTCAAAGATCCAAAAGGAATGTTCGATAGCCTGTATGCCATGCATTTTAAAATGGCAGGACTTCACCTTCGTCCAAGGTTTGATAATGGGAAAAACATCAAACTGCTGGATACTGCCCAGCGATTGAAGTTTACTTACCCTGAAGGAAATAGTCCCGGTGAATTCGTCAACTTTTTTGATTCTGCTGCAGTTGATTTTTGGTGGAAGCATGGTGTAATGCGTGTTGCAACCCAGGGCGCCAGGTTTCTTAAAACAGATGAAGGCAGCGCCTTTGGTGGTCTGGCCAATGAAAGCGATAAAACAGGTCCGCAGGGAAAAGAAATTGCCCGTCTGCATAATCTCTTTCCACTAGCGTATGCAAAAGCACCTTATGAAGAATTCCAGCAGTTCAATCATATGCGTGGAATGAATCAGACACGTGAAGGTTACGCGGGCATTCAACGCTATCCTTACATTTTTGCGGGCGACTGGCCCAGTGAATGGCAATATTTTGCTCCAGTCATTAAAGCAGGATTGAATATTTTGCTGACTGATTACAATAATCTTTTTACACGTGATTTCTTTTTGCCTACCGGCGATTTGCGTGATGGACGAAGCAGTTACAAACGTGCAGAAATGATTGTAGTAACCAAA